>NZ_JAUBQH010000116.1:0-6572 GCF_036701145.1 Microcoleus sp. Pol17C6 | reverse complement strand
AGTGTTTCTTCGGCTTTCTTTAGTTTTGGTAAAAAGGCATTGAGTGCTGACTGACCAAGGCTTTTACCCGTTTCTTTGTAAGTCTCAATTGACTTATTTAGAGCATAGTTCCACCACCATCTGGCACAGCCAAAGTGCTGAGACAGTATGGCTTGTTGCTCTAATGTTGGATAAAGTCGAACCTTGATAGCAGTATGCAGCATCTCATTCCCTCCTTACTGTATTATACACATTCCAGTAAAATATCTACAAAAATAAAGATTTGCAGATTTCCGTACCTACAATGTCCCTGCCTTTCATCCCGCCGCTAAACTGGGTACAGTTATAGCGGGGGACAACAGGAGCGAGGAGTTAAGTGGGATTCCCGCTCGGGATAGCTGCGCTTCACGCAAATTTACCAACACCTGCCGATCGAAGCCTATGGCTGACATTAACCGATGCTACGAAATCCTCGAAATTGAGCCGGGAAGTTCCCTCGAAGAAATTAAGCGCGCTTACAGGGATTTAGCGTTTGTGTGGCATCCCGATCGGTTTGCCAACAACGATCGCCTGCAACAAAAAGCTCAACAACGATTAACAGAAATTAATCAAGCTTACCAGCAGTTGCTGTCGTTTCTGAGTCAGCCTGAATCGAGGTCGATCGAAAAACAGTTTCCGCAGCCACCGCCCCCTGCGCCGGAAAAGCCGCTGAGAAGGCGTTCTCGAAAATCAGTCGCTAGGCCTGGTTCCCAGCGCCGTCAAACCCGCCCAAAAGCCGCCTCCAAAAAATTTCTCACTCAAAAAAACTCTTCAAGCAAGAAACGATTTACAACTCAAAATCGTCAAGCGTGGCGGGGCAGAAAGCAACCAGGGCGAAGCGTTGCGAGGGAAGCACGGCCATCTCAAAACTATCCAAAGATTATCTCGAAAAGGAAAAAAGAATTTTCAACTCAATACTCAAAACCGCGAAGCGCGCCGAGGGAAGTGCGGCCATCTCAACACTATTCAAGCTTCCCTTGGTGGCCGCTGGCAATCGCCGTGGCGAGTTACGCTTTGACCGGTTGGATTTTGACGAAATCAACCGCCCCGCTGTGGATGTGGGCTTTAATCTGTGGTGCAGATTGGCTGTGGGCCGCGATTTTGCTGGCGGAGGGTTCAGCAACGCCTAGAGTGTGGCTGGCGGCGTTAGTTTTGGCTGGGGCGGTAGGGGGGTCGATCGCCGGTTTTCAGGCGGGAGGAAGGGTAACAGGGGCTGCTTGGGGCGCAGTTGGGGCTGGTTTGGGGGCGATCGCCAGTTCTGAGGCCGAGTCGCGGGCTGTGGCTGCTGTTTTGGCTGTAGGGGGAGTAGTGACTGTGGTGGGATTGATGGCGGGAACTGGTTCTGGGAATTGGGTCAAGGCGTTGGTGGCGGCCGTGTGTTGGGGGGTTGTTGGCTTGATGTGCGGGCTGGCGGCGGAAGTAGGTGGGAATTCTGGCGGCCCCGTCGGGCTCTCTGGCGCGATCGGGCTGGGGATTGGGGCGTGGGCGGGGGTTTTTGCTGGGGCGGGTTCGGGGGCGATCGTCCAAGCCTTGGCTATCGCCGGGTCTAAGACTGTTTACGGGGCTTGGGCTGCGATCGGCATTATTGCTGGAGTTGTGGCGCGGATGGTAGCCGCAGAAAGGTTGAGCCACAACGGCAGCGGGCTTTATACGTTTATCCTGTTGGTGGCTACTTCCGGTTTTGGGCTGTGGCTGGGAAGTTGGTTAGGCGATCGTATCTTTTAAATTAGTCATCAGCCATTAGTCATTAGTCATTAGTCATTAGTCATTAGGAAAAATTATCCATTACCAATTACCAATTACCACTTCCCCATTATCCTATTGTCTAGCAACCACTAAGACAATTAGGATGTTATTAATTGCTGACACCCTTCCTTCTTCCTTCTTCCTTCCTCTTTCTTCCTTGTTCCTGACCTCCGTTACATCCCGTACAGTGCTCGTTGCCAAACTTCCCTCTTCCTGACATCCGTTACATCCCTTATATCCGTTACATCCGTTACACAATCCGTTGCCGAACTTCCTTCTTCCTCCTTCCCTTACCGAATCCGTTGCCGAACTTCCTTCTTCCTCCATGATAAATCCCAGCACTTATCGCTTTTGAGCAGCGCTTCAAACTCAGCCCTTGGCAAAGCCTGACTGAAAAGATAGCCTTGAATTTCGTCGCATTCGTGCTCGCACAAAAAATCAAGTTCCTGCTTATTTTCTACCCCCTCAGCCACCACCGTCATGTTCATGCAGTGTGCCATTTGAATAATCGCTATTGTTATTGCTGCATTTTGGCGATCGTCTGCAATGTCGCGAATAAAACTCTTGTCTATTTTGATCGCATCAAACGGAAAGAGTTTGGGATAACTCAAAGAAGAATATCCCGTTCCAAAATCATCAATTGCTATCCTAATTCCCTGATCTTTCCACACCGTAAAAGCTTTAGCTGCTGCAATTTCGTCTTGCAAAACCAGACTTTCCGTCAGTTCTAATTCCAAAAACTTGGGATCGAGAGCTGTTTCTGTTAATATCTCCCTGACTCTTTCCGTGAAATTTTTGCGCTCGAATTGACGGGCTGACACGTTAACTGCCACTCGCAGGAGTGGCAAACCTGCTCTTTGCCATGTTTTAGCTTGCCTGCAAACAGTCTCTAATACCCATTCGCCCAACGGTGCAATCAAGCCCATTTCTTCAGCCATTGGAATAAATTCCCCAGGGGAAACTCGCCCCCGTTCGGGATGATTCCAGCGCACCAAAGCTTCAGCACCAATCATTTTACCTGTTTTAATTTCTATTTGAGGCTGATAGTATACTTCAAATTCTGAGCTTTTTAAAGCATGGCGCAAGCAAGTTTCTTGAAGAAGTGTATTAATAAAAAAATTAGCATTCTTTGCCGTATAAAAATGATAAGTATTGCCCCCTTTTTGCTGAGATTGATACATGGCTATATAAGCATTTTTTAGCATTTCATCTCCGTCGGTGCCGTCCCCGGGATACAAGCAGATCCCCATACTAGCAGTGACATAGACTTCGCAATCTTTGACAATCATAGCTTGGGATACGATATCTAAAATGTTTTGAGCAATCTTAGCCACATCCTGTTTTTCTGCAACTGGTTTAAGAATCAGCGCGAATTCGGCCGCTTCCAAACGAGCAACACTATTAATGTTTTCCATACAGTTAGTTAGCCGCTGGGCGATAGTGCAAAGCACTGAGTCGCCGATATCGTGTCCCCAGGTCCTGTTAATGCGGTTGATTTTATCTAAGCTAAGCGTGACAACTGGAACGACTCCGGACAATTCTTTTTGAGCATCTAATACTCGACTTAACTTTTCTCGCAAAAATGAACGATTTGGCAGGTTGGTCAAGCTGTCATACTGATGTCGGTAGAGTGCCAGTTGAATAGTTGTGTGCAAGTTTTTTTCTTCAAATGGCTTGACAATATAGCCGAAGGGTTTTGTACTATTGACTCGTCGCAAAGTAGTTTCATCGGCATAAGCTGTCAGATAAACTACCGGGATTTGAAAGCGCAAGCGAATTTCTTCGGCGGCTGTAATGCCGTCGATTTCTCCTTGGAGGTTAACATCCATTAAAACTAAATCTGGGCGAAACTTGGCTGCCGATTCAATCGCTTCTTCTCCCGAATAGACCATGCCAGTTATTCTATATCCTAGAGATATCAAACTGTCGGAAATGTCTTCCGCAATGATGCTCTCGTCTTCAACTATCAGAATTTTTTTGTTGGACACTAAATTTTCTCCTTAGAGTGCAATTTGGGCTGAGAAAAGGTTATTCTAAAAGTCGTACCAGCAGTTTCTAACAGTTCTATTCCCCCCCGGATTTGCTTGACTAGAGACCCGACCAGTCGCAAACCCAACGTTCGGGCTTTGCGATAATCTAAGTCTTGAGGAAAACCAATTCCGCTGTCACTCACGGTTAGCACGCAAACTCTGTTATTATCTAAAGTGAAATCTATCTTAATTTTACCTTTCACTTGCCCTTTAAAAGCATATTTGAGGGCATTTGTCACAAGCTCGTTGATAATTAACCCGCAAGTAACGGCCGTATCAATATTGAGAGAACACGGCGCAATATTTGTTTGCAAGTTGACGCCTTCTGCATGATTTTCATAAGCTTGGAATAAATTGTGGGCGAGATTTTGGATGTATTCAGCAAAGTCAATGTTTGACAAGTCTTTGGATTGATACAATTGTTCGTGAACCAGGGCCATTGATCTGACTCGGTTTTGACTTTCTTTTAACATTTCACTAACCTGGCTGTCTTGGATGTAGCGGGACTGAAGTTTGAGCAAACTGGAAATAACTTGGAGGTTGTTTTTGACACGGTGGTGAATTTCTTTGAGGAGAACTTCTTTTTCTGCGAGGGATGCTTTAATGCCATCTTCGTCGCGCTTGCGCTCTGTAATATCCCGCACTACTGCTTGAATTACTTTTCGTCCGTTAATTTCCATTGCATTTAACAGCACTTCAGCGGGAAATTCTGAACCGTCGAGTCGTTTGTGTACCCAGTCAAAGCGACAGCTACCTGTTTGCATTGCTGTCGATATTCTCTGTATTGCTAGACTAGATGAGTCTTGTCCGCTAGGCTGAAATTGTGGGGAAAAGTCGCTCAGTTTCTTGCCGTAAAATTGTTTTGTGTTGCTACAGCCAAATATTTTTAAGGTCGCGGGGTTGCAGTCAAAAAACTCCTTTTCGTCAAGCAACATTACTGCGTCGCTGGTGGCTTCATAAAGGCTACGAAATTTGTGTTCTGATTCTTGCAGAGAGCAAATCAATTGGTTTTTGAGAGCTTCCGCACGCTTGCGATCGGTAATATCTATTCCTACAGAAACTGCTGCGGTTCCCTGATGATATTTCTGAGCTACTATCAAATAGTTGCGGACGAAACCGTTAATTTCTATTTCTATTTCTTGGCAGATTTGCTGAGATGAACTGTCAAAAAAAATTCGGATCAGTTCTCCGAAAGTCGAGCCTTTGTCGAGAAAGTTGATTTCTTGACCGACAAAGCTTTCAGGAGACAGGTTGAATGAGGTTGCTAAGTGCTGGTTGACTCCGATATACCGCAAATCTGAACTGATCCAAGAAATCAGTCCGGGTACGGCATCCAAAACGGCGCGAAGTTGGTCTGTAGCTTCTTGGAGTGCTTCTTCCGATCGCTTGTGCTCGCTAATATCTGTCGCCGTTCCGCACAAGCCTAAAATAGCGCCGTTTTCAGCTTGGTTGACGATGCTGTTGACGCGCAGGTGGACGGGAGTACCGTCTTTGCGAATGTGTACTGTTTCGTAAGGAGAATTAGCGGTTTGGGGCTGAAGTTTGGTTCTCGCTAAAAGTTGGGCAAATATTTCTCTTGGTCTACTTCCTTGATCGGGAACTAAAAAATCGGTGAAGCGGCGTCCGATCATTTCTGGCGGTTCGTAACCATAGATGCGTTTGGCGGCGGAATTGACAAAAGTCAAGAGGCCTTCAATATCGATCGACCAAATCAATTCTTGGGAGGTTTCTACGAGGTTACGGTACTTTTTTTCGCTTTCGGCAAGTGCTGCATTGAAGACTGCCGTTTGCTGCTGAAGTCTGTCTTCTAATTCTTGATTTGCCGTTTCCAGAATTGCGATCGACTGCTCGCGCTCGGTAATTGCAGTAGAAACACCCACTGCCCCGACAACTTCGCCGTTTCCATCTCGCAGCGCTGCCGATCGAATTTCGTGAATAAAATGCCTCTCTCGGACGTTCCAAGTACGATCGTTTCCTGCTAATACCTCGGCAATATTTTCTAAGATATCTGGCTGGCTGCTGTAAACTTCACCAATCGATCGCCCGACAGTTGCACCTGGTTTGAGTCCCAAATTTTCTAATCCTTTCCCTGCTGCAAGGGTTAACTTGCCTTCTCTGTCGGTTGCCCACAGGAAAATTGGGGCACAACTGACAGCGGCGTGAAGGGTTTCGTTGGCTTGTTTGAGCCGATCGATTTCTGCGTGAAGCCGATCTTGGGTGGTGTTTAATTCTACCGTTAGTCGATCGGCTTTTTGCTGCCAACTCGCAGCAGTATCGCACATTTCTGCGAGATTGCGGGAACGACAGATGGATTGGTTGCAGTGTGACATGGTTACTCTAGGGCGCACTGTATATTTAACCCTAGCCTATCTTTTAAGCATAAACTTTTTAAGTCAAATATTACAATTAGCAGTAATACTCATCCGACCAAGATGCGATAATATTAAAGGTACTTTAAAGGATTCAGAAATTGCGGCTCGCTCAGGCTTTTCAGCGACAGTTCACAAATTGATAATAAGCTGAATAATGCCTGCCAGTCGGTATTTTTACGGTAACTATTTGTAGTAGTGCAAAAAGAAGTTCCGCAATCCTCGGCTTGCACAAGAACTGGGATTGTAAATTTATTATATTTGTTTGCGTAGATTCACGCAGCGAGGAAGAGGGAATCGGGAAAATTGAAATATAGGCAGCGCCTGAATGGTTATACCAATTTAATATGAAGCTGCATAGAATAGGGCTTCAAGAATAAACTTGTAAGATGACAACGAACTAATTTGC
>NZ_JAUBQH010000017.1:0-107148 GCF_036701145.1 Microcoleus sp. Pol17C6 | reverse complement strand
CTCAACGCAGCTCATTTGTCTGTCTTACATGATTGAGCGGCTTGGGTGCGTGAAGCACCGTTTAGTCTAAACTCCAATGGATAATTTACCCGCCCATAAGTTAGCTTCAATCAAGCCCATGATTGAAGCTGTAGGTGCGAGTATTATTTGTTTATCCCCATACTCTCCCGATTTTAACCCAATAGAGCTTTGGTGGTCGCAACTAAAATCTTTTTTGCGTATGTTCGCTCCAACTACCACATCCATGATCGATCAAATAATTGCAGTTGCCCTCAACTTAATCAATCCTCAACATTTAAGAAATTGGTTTGCTAATTGTTGCTACTGTACCTCTTAACAGCGGGAAGTGCTGTATGTGAAAAAAATCCTGAAATAATTTGGAAAAAACTATGTAATTAATTTTGGTCTAGCTACTAAGAATAAGATGGGACTCGGTCGATTGTTAGAGGAAAAGTTTTAACGATCAGTTTTTGGTTATACTTAGCAAAGGTTTCTAGATCTTTATATCCAAAATAGCCGAACATTAGTCCCAAAACAACTAATAGTAATATCAGCGATAATGGGTGTCTTTTTCCTAATTTTTTTCCGTGGTAAATTGACTTTTTTCCAAAAGGGGATTAGAGTCAGCATATAAATTGATTGTTAAGCGATCGCTAAAAATCTTATCAGATAGCGCGATCGCTTTTACTTTTGGCGATCGCACCCGAGAAGGAAACAGCCCTGCCGCGATCGCATTTTACGTTAGGCGTTTCGCCTGCTTTTATGCCAAAACTGGCACGGGCTGCGGCCAACGTCCCATGACTTTACCAATCACCGCCAATTCTTCCATCAACTTGTCGAACTGATCCGGTGTTAAAGATTGCGGCCCGTCAGACAAAGCTTTTTTCGGATTCGGGTGCACTTCAATCATCAGCGAATCTGTACCAGAGGCGATCGAAGCAAACGCCATCGAGGGTACAAACTGCGCCCAACCGGTGCCGTGACTCGGGTCAACCATAATCGGTAAGTGAGTCAGAGTCCGCAACACTGGAACCGCCGACAAATCGAGGGTATTGCGCGTATATTGCCTGTCATACCCGCGAATTCCGCGCTCGCACAAAATCACGTTCGGATTGCCAGAAGCCATGATATACTCAGCAGCCATCAACCATTCTTCAATGGTGGCCGAGATGCCGCGCTTCAGCAAAACAGGTTTGTCTTGAGCTCCGACTTTCTTCAACAGTGAGAAATTCTGCATATTTCTCGCCCCGACTTGGATCACGTCCGCTACTTCCACGATCGCACTTAAATCGGCCGCATCCATAACTTCGGTGATAATTCCCAAACCGCTAGCTTCCCGCGCCGCAGCTAGCAATCCCAAAGCACTCTCGCCGTGGCCTTGGAAAGCGTAGGGGGAAGTTCTCGGTTTGTACGCGCCACCACGGAGAAAATGAGCTCCAGCAGCTTTGACGCGCATTGCCGTTTCGACAATCATTTCTTCGTTTTCGACCGAACAAGGGCCTGCTACGATCGCGATCGGGTGATGCAAGCCGATCATTACAGTTCCTAAAGGAGTAGCAACCGCTACTTCGCTGGGTTCTCCTTGGCGGTACTCCAGAGAAGCGCGTTTGTAGGGTTTTTCCACGCGCAGCACTTCTTCAATCCAGGTGCTCAATTCGCGCAGTTGCATGGGTTCGAGCTCGGCGGTGTCGCCTACCAAACCCATAACAACTTTGTAACGGCCGACGATTTTTTCTGGTATCAAACCCCAGTTAGTGCGGAGGTCTTCGTCTAGTCGATCGATCTCGGCTTCTGGAGTGCCGGCTTTCATTACAATAATCATATTTTTTTTGCCTTTTTAGTTGGGCTAGAAACGGATCATGACTCTGATGCACTGAGAAAAATAGATGCAATGGCGATCGAGAATCTATTTATATCAGTATTTTTAGCATTGTTGTGGGGCTGGTTCTTGTTCCCTCCCCAAATACAAACTCGCTAATGGTTAACAGCTTAGTTTTTAGCTAATGACTAATGACTAATGACTAATGACTAACTTTTTGGCTTCGCGGCGCGCCACGCTTCTCGCATCCGTCCAAAATTGGTATTAAATTCTTCCCACCCCAGAGTGCTTCCTGAAATTTCTTCATCCCAGGAAGCCGAGAGGACTCCGTAGCTTAATCCCAGAACGCCTAGACCAAAACAGCCCATGCTTACCAGCAATACTGCTGTGTTGGGCAAATCAAACAAGCCCTTGCTGACTACCAAATAGCTTACAAAAAATGTGCAAATTCCCAATAGGGTAGGTATGCCGCAGAATACCGCTATGCGAGATATCATGCGTTGACTGACTACTTCTGGGATGGATTGCGCCTGTTTTCCGGTTTTGTTAACTTTCGGCTGCTTGTCGGCAGAATCCGACTCTAAGGCTACACTTGCTTGGGGTTCTGGGGGCTTTTTAGGCGTTTTTTTACGATTCGTTGCCGGTTCAAAGGGCAAGCGCTTGCGGGGTGGTTCGGAGGACATATTTTATCTCTAACCTGAAATCTCGAACATTTTTCAATAAGTCTTGGTGTTTGCCCAAGATTAAAGAATATTGTCGCAAATTTTGGCTTTGGTGTTTAGCCGCGAATGCCTAGACGGGCAATCAATGCTTTGTAGCGCTCGACATTTTCCCTTTGGATGTATGCTAGCAGGCGCTTGCGGCGGCTGATCATCATCATCAAACCGCGGCGGGAGGCGAAGTCTTTTTGGTTGATTTTCAGGTGGGCGCTGAGTTTGGTGATGCGATCGGTCAGCATGGCGACTTGGACATCTGCTGAACCGGTATCGGTTTCATGGGTTTGGAAGTCGCCCATGATTTCTTGTTTGCGCTGTTGTGTAAGAGCCATGAATTGATTTTAGTTTTTTTTGTACGATTGTCACAATCTCCAATGTTATCACAGGGGAAGCATAATAACGATAAAATTTTTGCCAGGGATGGGTTTGTTGGCCCGACAGAATTTTGGTTTTTACTCCCGGTTTTTGGATGTTGTAGGGGATTATCGGCTCAAATAGGCGATCGCCTCACGTATCCAATCATCGGCATTACCTTTGGCGGATAAAGTGCTGTCTTGACTAAGGGTTTGCAGCGCTTGCAAGACTTCAGCCGCAGTGTATCCCATCGCCAGCAGGATCATCTCGACTTCTTCTTGAATAGCTGGGGGGACTCCGGCGGCGACTGAAGTTGTCAAACCTGCTTGCTGTCGCCATTCCGAGAGTTTGCTTTTGAGCTCCAGGGCGAGACGTTCTGCGGTTTTTGTTCCCACGCCCGGAGTTTTGGCAAGGATGCGGGTGTTACCGCCGACGATGGCCTGGACTAAATCTTGTAATCCTAAAGTATCCAGAAGTGCGATCGCCAGTTGAGCACCGACACCGCTAACACTCGTTAACTGCCGAAACAAATCGCGTTCTGCCGCGCTGCCAAAACCGTACAATACGATTTGGTCTTCCTTAACTTGCTGGTGGGTAAAAATTTGGGCGACTTCGCCGGATGCTGGCAATTGACCGGTCACGCGGGGCAAAATTTGGATTTCATAGCCGATTTGATTGACTTCCAGAGTCAATATGACGCGGTTGCTGCCTTTGGCGATATCGGCGACTGTGCCTTTGAGATAGCTAATCATAGAGTTAATAATACACCGCTATTGGCTTTCATCAAACTCGGCGATGATGCTGCGGATTTCGTTGAGACTGATATCTGTTCGATCCGATTTTGAGTAAATGGTTAACAAAAGTACGCTGACGGGCGATTCAATCTGATAAATCATGCGATATCCTGCACTTTTTCCTTTTTGGATGTTGCTGTTTTTCACCCGGACTTTTAAGATGATATAATCTTCGCCCATTCCGGGAATGCGATCGCCAAGAAAATTGCCAGCCTGTAGTTGTTCAATTACGGGCTGGACATCATTGCGGATACTGCGATATCTTTTCGCGAGGGCATACAAATTTGCTTCAAAGTCATCCGCAAATCTGATCGTGATTGCTTCGGCTTCATTCGGCATCGATTCTCTCCCACAGTTCAGAGATTGGTCGGGTTTGTCCGGTTTTAGCTTGCTGCAACGCTCTTTTGAGACTAGCTTTTACTTCTTCAACTGGAGTATCGTCGGGGTCGTATTCAGCTTCATCTGTAGGTTCTTGAAAGAGGACGATAATTCGCACGGGGCCCGGAGTGTCTAGTTTTAAAGGTCGATCGAGAATTAATTGACCTTTTTCGTCGATCGTTCCTGTGACTTCTAAGGCTTTCATTTGTTTTTCCTTAATTTTTTTGAGTTAATACTATTATATAAGGCAGCCCGATTAATTTTGTTTTTGTCATATCGTTTCCGGTTGCATCGGAATCATAAAATCGAGTCAACAGTTAACACTCAACCATTCAGTTTTTCGACCCGCCCCTCAACAGTCAACAGTCAACAGTCAACAATAATTCCGCTGCAACCGGAATTTATATCAATTCAAAATAAGCTGCTGTTTAACCAAAGACAAATCCGTCTTACCAAAATTCACAACCAAAGCCACATTGAAATTTTCCAACGATTTGACAAACCACATAATTTCATTAGAAGCTTTACCTTCATAGTGATTAAACAAAATAGAAAATCGCTTTTCCAACTCGGGTTTGACTTTGCCCGAAAGCAGTACAAGTTTCAGCAGTAAACCCATGGTCCTGCTGGCGCCGAGGTTGTACACCAAATCGTAAAAAACGTAGTGGCTGGGATGTTGGGAATTTTCCACTACTAAGAAGTTGAACAACTGGTGGCAAGTCCGAACTAACAATGAATTATTGAATTTCACCGAGTCATTTTCTCGCAATGTATTTTTGATTTGTTTGTACAAACGGTCATTAAATTGACGCCCGCCGTATTCTGGTTCAACCGAGGATATTAAATATTCATATAAATCCACCTTAAATGAGGCGTAAGATGGAGTTTGTCTGGCATCTCTCAGGAAAAATTGAGCCGCTTCTTTGTAGCTGCGATCGCCTGCTACTTTTCCCGCAAATTCCCTGACCGCTAAGTGCAGTTCTGCATCGTTCAAAAGTGTGGGATTAGGCGCCCGCTGCACAATTCCTATTTCTGTATTTCTCGGCTCAACCATATAATTCAAATATTGAGACAAATGTGTTTCAAATTGCCGCTGTCTTTGAAAAGCCAGTTGTTTGATGGTTTGTTGGTCTTCCTCAATGCTGTCCTTGCTCAGTAGAGAATGGCCGTACAAATAAGGATACCGACAAATCAATTCGCCCAAAGGAGAATCTGTATCTTTTTTCTGCTGTTCCGCCTCTCTATCTAAGGCTTTTACTAAGCGCTCTATGGTCTGGAATTCTTCACTCTTAGTAAAGAAATTTATTTGTTCTTGCAAGCGCTTGACTATGTAAAATTCCATCCCGAATCGGGGAGAATTCTGCTTAAATAAAGCTACCAACTTGGCGATCGCGAATTGGTTTTGGGAATGCAATTGCCAGCGGTTGATCGGGATGTAGCAGCAGCGGTGGAGGAGATATTTAAAGTCCTGATCCGATCGCTTGACGGAGACTATACTATACAAACTTGCTTCAATCTCTCGATCGGGATAGCCCATGCCGTCGATAAATAGCTTTCGGAACCGCTCGATCACCTGTGCGGGGGATTCTGTTTCCACGCAGGAGACGATGTGATCGTACAATCTCTGTTCGTTGCTGCCAATTGGAACACTCTCTGAGGGCGGGGTGAGGATGCTGGTGTCTGCATCTGTGTCTACGCTGCTGTCTGCAACTTGTGCGACAACCACTGTCGGTTTTTCCCCCAAAGTTCGATCGGGATTCAAGAACCAATAGTGTTCTTGGCTCAATTGTTTGTCCGCAGCCCAATCCAAAGCTGACTGCAAACTTTCCCCTGTCAATAACAGCGATTCATCTTCGCGGTCTGAAGCCAGCCATGCTGCTAGCGCGGAGCGGTACGGAGCCAATTTTCCCAGCTCCTTTTCTACCCAGAATCGATTAAAAACTGACTGATAAATTAGGTTGGAAACTATTAATTTACCGTGAGATTTAACAACCAGTCCTGACAGTTGCAATTCGATTTTTTCGGCCGAGTAATCTGCTGGTACTCCCTGCGATTCCCCGATGTTTGTTGGCTGGGGCGGTTGCAAAGCTTGCTGGTACAGCGTTAACAGCCGCGTGAGGTCGCAGTGGCTATGGAAAATGCGAGCGCGTATGGGTATCAAATGTTGGGGTTGGTCTTCTTCTTCCCAATTTTTAATAATTCTGTGTTTGACCAGTTTTTCAACCTGCTTAGCTTCGGAATTTCTGCCGATAAAAGGCCCGTATTCAAGTACCAAGTGGCAAACTTTTTGAGTGAGAAACGGTTGGCCGCCCGTCCAAGCTAATATTTCTTGGAGCACTTTTTGGGGGCGAAAAGCTTTCAGCGCTAATCCTTTTGCTAGTGGTAAACTTTCGTGCAGTTGGAATCGACTTAAATGAATCTGGCGTCCAATATTAAAAGGGTTGCATCTTGGATCTCGGATCAATTCTGAGGGGGCTGCTACTCCCATAACAGCAAAAGTCAGGCGATTGTATTCCGGTTGCTCTGCCCGATTGGAGTAACAAGCCCGGATCAAAGCAAAAAAATCGCTGGTACTGAAATTTAGGCTGCTGATGCTGTCAATGTCATCTAGGAAAATTACCAGATTTTGCTGAAGTGACTTGAGCAAAACTTTTTCGATAAATATCTCCAATCGCTGGATCGGTGATAGCAGTTCGCGATCGTTCCACCACTTGATGGCATCAAACCTGTTTGTGATGTGTAAACTGCTTGCCATGCGGTAGATGATTGCGGCATACCACTTTTGGGGGGAGATATCTGGGCTGCTGATGCTTCTCAAGTTGATGGCGGCAAAAACTGTACCTTCGGCTTGCAACCTTTTGGCCGTTTGCACTAGCAGGCTGGACTTTCCCATTTGTGGCGAACTCAACACGTAGCAGAAGTCTCCGGCTTTGAGTCCTTCGTAGAGTTCGCTGTCTGCCGATCGCCTGACATAGGTGGGCGCAGCGGCAGGCAAATATCCTCCGACTTGATATTGGTACGTTGAGTTGACTTCTGCTGTCATCTGGGAATTCATCAAGATGCTGCGCCCCTATGCTGTTTACTCGAAAGGTTACAAATTGCAATTATTGCCAGCTTACTATGGTGGAAAATTTTTGTTCCTCTTTCTCTATTGTCTACTAGCTCAGCTTTCTCCTTGTCAATCTTTACCGTATCTTTGCAAGGGTTCGCCGCCAATCCTACGATCGGCCCAATTTTACCCCGCCACTTGATTTTTTACACTCGTTCACATAAATAATTAGATGAATTTTTACTCGATCGGATTGAAAACGCTAAAACGCCCTTTTTTTCACATTTTTTTACAATAATACTTTAAATTTCACCCGATGGTATGATGTGGGCAGGGAAACTCATAACCACAGCGCCGTCAACCTTCTGCCTTCAGATCCGCCTGCCGGATGCTAGAGAAAAACGCTGAAGAATGGCTGCCAATAAAAAACCCCAGCGTTTTGCTGAGGACTGCTTGAGTGGGAGATATCGTTAATCTGCGTTTTTTTAGTTGACTTAGATTGCATGGAATTCCATGCTGCTGACCTTCCCCGGGCTTTCGCGTTCGGGGATTCCTAAGAACAAACTTTTCAGGATGCATCCACAAAAAGTTTAATTCTTAAAGGCTTTGTCAGTACCAGGCTAACCACTTACTCAACTATAAAAGTTAATGCTGTGGCTAATTGTAGAAGATGCGCCCTGATGGCTTAACTACCCGATGGATTAGCACCCTGATGGCTTAACTCCCTGATGGATCGACGCCCTGATGGCTTTCGCTCCACTACCCAAAAAAATCTGGTTGGTGGATGATCGTGGACGTTAGTAACACGTCACTTCCGGCGTTTCCGATCGCAAGCGGGTGTGCCTGTCTGAATTGATTATGGCAGGCAGATTTATCAGAAGACAAGTGGGCTATTGCATCAACCCATTTCTGATAGATCGGGTTAGCCAAAAAGTGTCAATCTACGGAAATCAGGGTCATCGAACATGAAAAACAGCATCTTAGTATTAGGGGTAATTGCCTCGGCTGGCTTCGGCTTTTTCCAGGCAGGCAGCGCCAGCGCTTCAGCGATCGCCCCACAACATTCATCAGCCAGTAGTTTGACGGCTTGGGAGAGTCGTCCCGACTTTAACTACACTGGAACGAATGAGGATGGGGACCAAGAAGAGGTAAAAACGGGTAAAGGCAGGAAATAATTGGCGCTCTTGTGTGGTTTGCTCTTGTGCGGTTGTGGTTGTGGTTGTGGTGGCATTTGTTGTCGCAACCGCCTCTGATCGAGGCGGTTAAAACTCGATCCCAATATCAGTCTACCTAATCCCGGGGGTGGGGGTCAGTTTCAGAGAACAGTGAATGGGAAAATAAATAGGTAAGGCGAGTCTGTCGGTGGAGTTTCCCCGCCTATCAACTTCCTTACCTTCTGATGTTCGGGATTTGGATCTGGCACAATCGTATTTGATATCGTAAAAACCCAATGGAAAATACTCTCGAAACTACCCGCAGACAGCGCGTATTGACACGAACCCAGGAACGGCGTCAGGCGACACCCAAAGAAAAACAGTTGATTCACCTGCTAGCCAATATGGCTTGCAGTTTGATTAAATACGACTACAAACACGCAGCAGGAAAGGGAACCCTCCCGCCTTCGGAACGCAAGCGTTTAGCGGAATGGCACTACCTGCGAGTTCAGCAAATTCGCCGGATCGAACGCTCATTGGAGCCCGTAGCGACTCTGAAGCGGGTGTATTACAAGAGCATTCTCAGTCCGAGGGATCTGAAGTCTTTGAAACTTCTGTGGCTTGAGGAGGACAAAAACCGCGTCAAACGGGTCGATCCTGACTTGGACGACATCCTCAGCGAAGCTTTGGATCGGGGAGATACTTTAAAACAGCTATTTCACTCGATCGAAGTCAAAGAACGCACCTTTTCTGCAACTCCTAGCCCCGGCGCCGTGCCGCTTTGGGTCAAAGAGTGGGAAGACTCGGAATATGACATAAACTTTTTTCCGCCTTCGTTCTCTGCATGGGTTTCCATCGTGGACGACTAGGTTCAAGAAAAACTCTTTGACATGGCATCGATCGTAAAATTCAGATGGTAGACTTTTTTGCTATTGCTGCCATTGGCGAAGAGGGTGGGGGCGATCGGCTAAACCAGGCGGCGTGGCGCGCAGGCCTCCGAGTACAGAGAAGTGAATCGGAGTCAGTACCATTGTACAATGGGGGAAAACCAGGGCTTCAGCTAATCGCTGATAGCTGATAGCTGATAGCTGATAGTTTCTCATGACTGACTCGATTTCTACTTCTCCTCTAGACTCGGCGGCCGATACAGCCGAACTCCGCTCTCAGTTGAGGTCGGGTTCGGAAAAAGCTCAACTGCAACTGCTGCAACAACAAATAGCAGATTCCGGTTGGGATGTATTGATGGAATTTTTATTAGAGCGCAAGTCAGATGCACCGACTGCGGTAATGGGTAAGGCTTACCAAATTCTTTACAGTGCTAATTCTCCGAGAGCTACGGAGTTTTTGCAAGCGAATTTTCCGACTGGGCTTGTGCCGCTGCGATCGGACTCTAACATTGATTACACTCCGCTGCAACAATTATTGGCGTTACAGGAATTTCAAGAAGCCGATCGCTTGACTTTAGATAAGCTTTGTGAATTGGCGGGGGGAACTACCCCGCAGAGAAAGTGGCTGTATTTTACGCAAGTTGAAAGTTTGCCGGTAACGGATTTGCAAACAATTAATACGCTGTGGAAAGTTCATTCCGAAGGCAAATTTGGCTTTTCGGTGCAGCGGGAAATTTGGCTCGGTTCGGGGAAGAATTGGGATAAGTTGTGGCCGCTAATTGGCTGGAAGAAGGGCAATAATTGGACGCGGTATCCGCAAGAGTTTATCTGGGATTTGAGCGCGCCTAGGGGTCATTTGCCGCTGTCGAATCAGTTGCGGGGAGTGCAGCCTTTTGCAGCTTTGATGGCTCATCCTGCCTGGTTGAAGTGAATGGTTTTCCGTCGGGCTTTTGGAGAATGTGGGGCGGGCTGGATGGCCGGCCCCGCTATTGTTTTTGGGGAATTGGGATTTTGATTTTTGAGGCGCAGAAATTCACAGAAATTCACAGGCGGGACGCCTGTTCCACTTTTGGCATAAAGGGAGAAGGGCGATCGCACTTCTAAGGAATTTGGAAAATTTTATACAATACTTATATCAACTAATTAGCAAGAGGGCTGGGAGTCATGGTAGGCATAGGAACCAAACTCACTTTAGCAGAATTTCTAGCTTTGCCCGACGGAGATATATATTGTGAGTTTGTAGATGGTGAAGCAGTTCCTAAAGTGTCTCCAAAATTTTTTCATTCCAGTTTACAGGGAGCTTTGTGTCGCCTGATTCGTGTATGGTGTAAAGGACGCGGGCGAGTGCTTCCAGAATGGGAAATTTTGTTAAAACGTCAGGATAAAGATTGGGTACCTGTTCCCGATTTAACGTACATTTCTTATGAACGTCTGCCGAAAAGTTGGCGGCGAAATGAAGCTTGTCCCGAAATTCCTGAACTGGTGATTGAGATTATCTCTCCTGGTCAAATGATGCAGGAATTTGAAGAGAAGGCGAAAGATTATTTGGCGGCGGGCGTTCCGCGAGTTTTGGTTATAGATCCAGAGGCTATTTTAATTAGAAGCTTTTTCCCCGATGGTTTGAGTCAAGTTTATACGGATAATACACTAATTTTGGATGAGTTGCTGCCTGGTTTGGAGTTGACGACTAGACTGATTTTTGAAGAAGCGGAATTGATTGATTGATTAAGGGCGATCGTACTCTGTGCAAGATATCAGTGGTAAGGTGTGTGACCACGGGAAAACTTTGAAGGAGTGGCGGTGGGACTATTGACTGTCAGGCAATGGGACAAAACCATAGTATTTACAAGGTACTATGGTTTTTTTGCGCTTACCTGTTACTCATTGAACTAGCGATCACTTTGATTTAAGATTGTTTCAATTTGACTCTGTACTTGTTCTAGTTCCCGACGTTTGTCAGCCAGCCAAACCTTTTCTGCCTCGCATTCTGCTTGATTTTGGCGATCGCGCTTTTCCTGCTGTTCTAATAAATTATCCCACAGCGAGATCGCTTTTGACATCGCATCGCTATTGGCGTTAGTGCGATCGTTAAACACTGTAATAATTCTTTCTTGTACCTTCTCAAAAATAGACTGGGCAGATTCGTCAAATTTCTCAACGCCTAACTCGCAAACTTTTTGCTTAATCTGATCTTTAACAGCATCGCCATCTAAAAAACTAAAGCCAAAACCGCCACCAGCGCCAGCAGCTAAGCCACCCAAAATAACTCCTATAAAACCAAGTCCTGTAAAAAATAGCAACCCAGCACCTACTAATGCACCGAGACCCAAACCAACGCCTAAGCTTTCATCACTACCGATATTTGGGTTAATTGAGGAAGCAATTCCCCTTCCACTTGCGCCAAATCCGCCTAAGCTACCTGCTGTTGCTAAGTTATTGAATTGAGCGACAAGGCTAGTGCTGAGTTGCTGGTCAAACTGTTGAAATTCTTGCCGTATTGCATCAATATCTTCACCGATTTGGCTGTCTAGCACTCCCATATTTTGTTGTAAAATTGACTGTACTTTTTGATTGCCCCAGTCATCAATTTCTTTGGTAATGTCTCGTACAAATTGATCGGCATAATCTTTAGTCAACTTGTCTTGACTCATGATGTGTCCGTGTTCGGAAGTCCAGCGATGACTTTTTGCCATCAGGCGTTCTCCCAATTCTTCCACCCATTCATTCCAAGATTCAAGAGCTTCTTCTAAAGATTGCTCCATCAATTCATTAGCTAAAAATCTAATTTTAACCTCGCGACCGCTTACTTCCGCCATTTGTTCAAATATTTTCTGCTTATCTCCTCGATCAACTGTCAATTTTCCCTCTAACATTTCCCACCATTGATTCAATTCCTGACAACCAGTGTCAATAATTTGCTGAATTCCGGCGGCGGACTGCCGAAGTGCGATCGCCCCTCTTTCCACTGTCAAAAACTGTTCCAGAGATTTGGTAAAATCCTGAAAAGATTTCACATACTCATTTTCCGTCCCATCCAAAATAGCCTCAAGTGCAGATTGAGCCGAGATCAAATGAATCCGGTTTTCACCAGCGATCGAATTTTGACTCTTAACAATCGTTTCCACCCTTTGTCTTACCTGGTTGCGTCTTTCTTCCCCACGCAGCAAATCCGCAAAATTAACTAAAACAAAAATACTCTTCGCAGGTTCATCATCTTTGCCGGGATTCAACTCTTTTTTCAAATACAAAAGCAATTCTCGCTCTTTTTCTGTCAAAACCATGTGAGCGTGAGTCAAGAAAATCACCGCGTCGGTTGTTTTGAGAACCTGTTCGGTGACTAACGTGCGTTCCGCTTGTTCGTTCAATCCGGGAGAATCAATAATTTCTACACCATTGCGGCACAATTCGAGATTCGGATGCTCGAAACTGATTTCTTTGATTTCTGAATTGACAATTTCACCTCCAAAAGAACCTAAAGCCACTTCCTCAGAAATTGAAGCTTTATCTTTATATTGCTCAGGTGAAATCTCCTCCTCGCGTCCGTCATTGTATTTGCAGATAACCCGCTGCTGTGGCCCGTATTTTAAAACCGTTACCGTACCGCTACAGGGAATATCTCGCACCGGTTGAATTTCCTCACCCAACAAAGCATTGAGTAAAGTAGATTTTCCTTTACTAAACTCGCCGACAACAGCAACGCGAAACCGCTGAGATTGTAATTTACGAGATATCTTTGTTACTTCTTCTGTTAAATTAGGAGATAGCACGTTGCGATCGCTTCCATCTAGCAGAGTTAAGCCGAGTTTTCCGCAAACCGCATCCAGTTGTTGTCTATACTCCTGAAACTTTTTCAACTGCTGATATGACGATACTGAATGCTTGCGATCGTTTTGTTGTTTCGGTTTTGCTGGCAAATGTTCGATAATGTGACTGGCAGCACGGACAAACAAAGAATCGATAGATTGAAATCGTGCTGGATCGAGTAACGAGTGGACTTCTGCTAAAGCTGCTGTATCGCTTATTGCTTGACTGCTAAAACTCGCTTCTAAAACAGTCAAAAATCGCCCCTCAATTCCGAGTTTGTTGGCGACAATCGTCAAATAC
Source organism: Microcoleus sp. Pol17C6 (assembly GCF_036701145.1). Classification (NCBI taxonomy): domain Bacteria; kingdom Bacillati; phylum Cyanobacteriota; class Cyanophyceae; order Oscillatoriales; family Microcoleaceae; genus Microcoleus; species Microcoleus sp. Pol17C6. The sequence continues at coordinate 93,893 of NZ_JAUBQH010000017.1, read as the reverse complement.
TCTTTTTCGCGTTTATCTATTGTCCCATCTGCCGCCGACATTTGATACCCAAAACTAATCAGCAGCAGTTTTTCCTCCTCAGAAAAACACGCTGTCAGCGCCAGCAACGCGGTCAATTTCTTGTAAACTTGCTGTTCCCGCACGCTCTTAACCATCGGCATTACCAATGGGCGCAAATTGTTGTTAGCGGGAATAAGCTCCGTAAAAGTTGTCCGCAATCGCTGCGTTTCCTCAGCACTTACCGTACCGTCGGCATGAATGACTCCCAGCAATACCGTCACCAATCCCGCAAGAAAAAGCACGGGCGGAGTAATATCCTCTTTTCGTAGGTTTTGCCCTGTCAGTCGGGAAATAAGCTCAACCGTTTGCGGACTAATTACCGAAGTGTCCATTTGCCGCGCCTTTAGATAATTTTTTTTATTGAAACTATCATAATATATTAGTTATTCTGTGGATTGGTAACACGGTAAAAATTGATGATGAACTTTGTATTTCCCGCAGCGGTACAGGCTGCGATCGAGGCTGGCAAGTACGTACAAGTGTTTACATCCGCTGGAGTGCCGATCGGCATGGCCAGAGATGAAGCGACGGGACAGTTCGTCGCCCATGCCGTGGGCGCGGCCCTCAACAACAGCCCGCTATCGCCGTTAGTCTCGCCGTTGCAGTTTGCGATGCAAGGCTTGCAGATGCAACAAATGCACATGGGCTTTCAAGCCGTCCAAGCGAGTTTGGGCGTGCTGCAAGCGACAACAGCCGTCATTGGTGTGGGAACTGTGGCTGGGGTAGCCTTGTCAGCGGTGAATTTGCACCAGACATTGAAACTAAAAAAAGCGGTAGAGAGGCTGGAAGTTAAAGTAGAAAATGGTTTCATCAATTTAGAACAACTTTTGAAAGGTCAAGGCGCGGAAATTAAGCAATTAATTTCCGAAGTGGTTGCAGATATAAAATTTGAGAACCATCGCCTAGTCTTAGTGCGGGCTTACGGGTTATTTAATCAAGCAATTCAACGAATGCGATCGGCTTTGCAAATTCAAGACATTAACCGTCGCAATGCTGAAATTGACGCAGCGCGGGGGATGTTGTTTGAAGCTTTAGCAGACTACAGAAATCCGCATTTATTAGAAGAAACTTGTGCGGCGGGACAGTTGCGGCGGTTAGAGTGCAGTTGGGCGATCGAGCAAAGTATTATCGGCACGTATCAGGTACAAAATGAATTTGGTGCTGCGGGCGATCGGCTTTCTCAACTTCAACAACAAATCCGTCAAGATGGCTTAACAGTAATTGCCGGCTGCGACTCTGACGAGGAACTAGATTTTCTCTTCCCAGAAATCACGCGAATTCACAATCACGATTTAGCTGCCTTAGACATTTGGCTTAATCAGATTGAATGGACTAAAGCTTTGCCCGAAAGTGAGCTAAAACAGTTACAGAGTAAAGATTTTACTAATGCAAACTTTTCATCAAGCGGTGATAAAAAATCAGCAACAACAGCTTCAGCAATACCGGATGAACAGTTATTTTATGAAAATTTGCGGCCTAAGTCTCATTTTTATTCTCTTCGGACTCAACTGGAATTAATGCTCGATCCGCAGCAGCGTCAAGAGTATGAAGATTATATCCTTGAGCAAGGGCAAATAGCTGGTCATAAAAGTTTAGTATCGTCGAACTTGGAAAAAGCGTCTGATTTTGCTGTTGCTAATCTGTTTTACTATTTCAGAGTCCGGGATAAATCGGAAGACGAATCAGAATTAGATCCTGATGAAACTACAACTGATACCACTACTCCTAACGTTTTTGCTGAATCTTCCCCAAGTGGTAAGGTTAAGCAGCAAATCTATGAAAAAGTCAAAGCCGTTATTGCCAAGCAACTAGAAGTTGATGCAAGTCAAGTCACCATCAACGCTAATTTTGCCAATGATTTAGGAGCCGATTCTCTCGATGCAGTAGAGCTAATTATGGCAATCGAGGAGGAATTCGACATTGAAATTCCCGATGAAGTTGCCGAGCAAATTAGTACCGTTCAACAGGCTGTTGATTACATTTACAAAAAAATTGATGTTTAAAAAGCCAAGACAGTAACCAACTTCAAATTCCTGAAACAACAAAAGCTCAGATTCAAGATGATTCCCAAACTATGAAATAATTTGGGTTAACTTCAGATTCAGGAATATTTAATTGCTATGATGAATTGTCAGAATTTCAGTTAGGTCTCAATCCTCATAATCAATGACGAAAAGCGATCGCTCACAAGCCTAAAATCACACGTAGGGCTACTGCCAGCTCATCCATATAATTTTCATCTAAATGACCGATTACCCTAATAACCCTAGATTTGTCGATCACTCGAATCTGTTCGCAAAGTATTACTGAATCTTGATTTAAACCCCCAACTCCAGATGGAACAAATACATGAGAAGGTAAAAGAGCGCGACGAATCTTTGTAGTAAACGGTGCAATAATAGTATGAGGACTTACTGCATTAGCACGGTCAATCTGTAAGATGACAACAGGTCTTATACCAGCTTGCTCTGTACCAACTACCGGATTCAAATCGCATAACACAACATCTCCTCTTGTATATGTTGGATTTACTGATGAAGATCCTACCATTGAATCTCTCCACGGGCTAACTTTTCTTCGTAGGCTTCTAAATTCTTTAAATAGTCAGAAAAGTCTGATTCAGTAAGCTGTGGCAATTCACTGTTGTATTTAAGGAGCAAAAAGTCTATAAAATCATTCACCTCTTGAACAAGTGACTCCGGCAGTTGGCTAATTTTAGCAATAGTTAGATCGTAAACTGTCATGTTTTTACCCTATGTATCTTATTCACTTAACTATAACGCTCTCGCTCCAATTACCGTTTAGCTGCGAAACTCAAGCAAGCCCAAATATCCTGTTGGATGAGATAGGGAAAATCATCTAGAATTTCTTGATAAGTCATCCCAGAAGCAAGATATTCCAGCACGTCATAGACTGTAATTCTCATGCCTCGAATACAAGGTTTACCACCTCGTTTACCAGGTTCGATCGTAATTATATTAGCGATATCTTGGTCTGACATGGCTCTCTTCTGTTAGTTTCTGTTTTTAATTCTAACCTAGGAAGCTGATTTTCACGATCGCACATCCTACTCAAAGACATTCATTAAGTTGTTTCATATCCCCTTGCGGCTGCACTTGCTTGTGCAAACTAATTTTGTCGCCCACTTCATACCCCGAATTAAAACCCGCCGCGCTGCTGACTTGAGAATCTGTTCTCGTTCTAATTTTAACCCCTCGGCCCTCTAGATAATCCGCGATCGCCTGTTGATTTTTCTCAAACATCGATCGTACTACAATCCCTGGAGTCGCCGCCACATCCCCCGAACCCGGAATCCCCGACTCTTCCATCTCCTGTTTTTGTTCCAACAATCTTTGTCTTAACCTTGTCGCGCATCCAACCCGAAAAGCATTCAGATACGCCAACCCCCTGCCGTTTCCTTTGCGGTATTTAGCCCTTTTTTCAATTGCAGAACTCAAATACTCGTACAGATGTTTGCAAACAATCAGGTTTGTAGAAGTTCCCACCAAAAACATACTGCCATTATAAGTGTTTCGCATGGCATTGCAACCGTTAGCGTCGGCAATTCCCGAAAGCAGCATCATTTTCCAAGTGACAAATTTCGATGTTGTTTCAACAGAGTCTTCGTCAATCTCTTCTTGGTGATTTGGTCCTAAATCCGCGAGGCTGAGATTGTATTGTGCCAGTAAAAGGGAAGCTTTTTCGGCCGCAGCAGTCGATTCGTTTTCATTTGATGAGGTGGCAAGGGCTAAAAGCTTTTTGATTCTTTCGACAATACTTGTGTCTGCCATTTTTCAATCGGTTTTAGGGTGAGAGTATGCGGTGGCAAGGATTTGGGTGAATTCCTATTTTAGTATAGCTGGGAATGTGCGATATTTTTTGAGGAGGATTTTTTTGAACCGCAGAGGGCGCAGAGGGCGCAGAGAGAGAGAGAGAAAGAAAGAAGTTCCCAACTGGGGCGCGGATTGGTTACTCTTCGAGGACTTCCAGGACTGATTTGGGCAACAATTTATCTTTAAACCAGACTACTTTTGCTGGCACGTCATTTACATTCACCCCGGCTTTTTCTAAATTCAGCCGTTCGGAAATAGCTAAAATCAAGTTATCGCATTCAGACTTATGTACTTGTGCAAATTTCTTTTGCAAATACTCCGGCCGCCAATAGCCAACTATTTCTAATAAAAATACTCGCCCGTCGGGATGCACCAACCGAAAGTCGGGAATCATCACACTACCTGGAATCGGAATTAAATCAACTTCTCGCTCTAGTTGCCACTCGGTTTTTGTGGAATTCCATCTTTCAGCAAATGCTGCTTCTAACATACTATCATAAGGCTTGCCAGGGGGATAGTGGCTGACTAAACCGCAGTCGGAATTTAGGGTGAATTTACCTATTTTCAAAACGCCACTAAAAGGATCTTTTGTGTGCAGTGTCGAGTGCATACTCCATTTGGTGACGTGCAGCAGTGCCGGCAGCATTTTCGCCAGGGCTAAGCCGTAGCGGGTGCTGGGTTTGAACAAGCTTGTAGGGCCGTCTATTGTCAGTGTAAAACCGTGGTCTGCATCGCCTTCAATGTAAGTCATTAATTGAAATAGTTTCAGATAGCGAAATAAGAGTTTGTATTCTCCTGGATCGTTGCGGTGGGCGGTTAATTGGACTTGACTTGCTCGGTAAAATATGCCTTGAACTTGAGAAAGATTGTATTTGTGAAGCAAGTTTTCGGGAGTTGGTGCATTAAACTCAGTGAGGATTTTATTTTCGTTTAAATCGGCGTATAAACCTGTAGTGATTTCGTGAGGTAAAACTTCTCTGTTTAAGTCTTGGCTGAGTTCACTTGCTACTTTTTCCAGGGTTAATTGGGTGGATTGAGGGCTGGGAGTCGATCGGGCAGACAAGGCAAAAACCCGCTGTCTCAACTCTGAGGGTTCTAGGGGACTGATGACTTCCAAGGTGCAGAAACCGCCTTTCAGCAGGTGCGCTAATCCCCGTTTCAGCCGATAATCCGGGCTGTCGCCTTCTAATTCTAGCAAGCGTCCGTCGAGCTCGCCTTGGGTTTTGCCGATCGACTCTTGAAAGCAGTCGATCGTTTCCTTTGCTGCTTCTAAGTTTTTAGCATCTATCTTGAGGCGGAGCGGGATGATTGATTCCCCGTTTTGGCGGTGACTTAATAAATCAGTTGGTAGCATAAGCAGTGAAAAGTTTTACTCAATTTTTTTTTCAACAATCACCGTAACTCCCCTAAGTTTTCCCTCTTCAGTCAAGAGTTGGGTAGTCCGAATTCGCCGATCGGAACTGACGATATTGATGGTTTCAACAGCCATCAGAATGCCAGTTGCTTTGTCCCACGTTTGAAAAATTATCAAATTATCTCCAACTTCTGTGGCTAGTGTTTTGTAGTTGGAAAAAACCGAGTCTGGGCTTTCATATTGCACTTGCCCTTCACCGACAACATGACCCACAAAATTTTTGGTTTCACTCTTGCCATTGGCATAAGTTTGAACGTTTGTTTGCCTCCACTCGTTGTCAACAATTTTCATGGTTAACACTGATGTCAAACGCTCGGTTTCTTTGCAGTCGGCATCGAGTCTTGTCCAGTTTCCCTCCCAAACTCCAATATGCTTGGGGAAGACTTTAAAGTTAGTTATTTGTGCAGTTGCGCTCATTTTTAGGTAAGGTAAATTAGTTGTTAATGAGATTATACACTAAGTTTGCAATATTTAATCTTCATTTTCTTCATCATTATTTTCTCCCCATTTTTGAGGCGACTCGGCCGCGCGCTGGGTTGTCTGGCGGTTGACTCCGTAAATCGGAGTGGGCTTGATAATTTCTACTTGCTGATATTCTGGCTTTGGCGGTTCTATTTGTGTTTGTGGTTGGGGTTTGTGAGGCTGCATTCCTCCTCGGCGGCGTTGAGAAGTTCTTTCTTCGCTGGTGTCTTCGGTGACGACTTCGTAGAGAATTGCTAACTTGTTTGCATCGCTGCTTTTGCGGAGAACTCGACCCAATCGCTGAATGTACTCGCGTTCGCTGCCCGTTCCTGACAATATGATAGCAATTCTGGCGTCGGGAACGTCCACTCCTTCGTTGAGGACGTGGGAGGCGACTAGGGTTTTGTATTCGCCGCTGCGAAAGTGATCGAGAATTTCGTGGCGTTCTTTGACTGGGGTTTGGTGGGTAATTGTGGGGATGAGAAATTCTTGGGAAATTCGGTAAACTGTGGCGTTGTCACCCGTGAAAATTAGGGTGCGTTGGGGAGAATGTTCTGCTAGTATTTGGGCTAAGATTCGCAGTTTTCCTTCGGTACAAAGGGCGATTTCTTTGGCTTGGCGGTGGGCTAGAATGGCGCGCCGTCCTAGGGGCGATCGCGCGCTTGCCATGATAAACTGTTTCCAACCTTCGAGGCTGGATATTTTGATGTTAGACTGTTTTAAGAAGTCGTTGCGAATGTTGATTAATTCTGCGTAGCGAGCACTTTCTTCTTGTGACAGTTTTACCATGATTTGAACTATTTTATGATCTGCTAAAGCATCGCCTGCCAAATCTTCGGGTCTTTTGCTAAATACTGTCGGGCCGATCAGGAAATGTAAATCGCTGTGGCGACCATCTGTGCGATCGGGTGTAGCTGTCAGTCCGAGTTTAAAAGGCGCGATCGCATATTCGGAAATTACTCGATAAAAGTCCGTTGGCAAATGGTGGCATTCGTCAAAAACCAGCAAACCGTATTTATTGCCCAAGGTTTCTGCATGAATACTTGCACTGTCGTAGGTTGCCACTAAAATTGGCGTTTTGTCCCGCGAACCTCCGCCCAACAATCCGATTTCGATGTCGGGAAAAGCTGCTTTTAAATTAGCATACCACTGGTGCATTAAATCGAGAGTTGGTACTACAATTAATGTACTGCGACCAGTGACTTGCATGGCTAATTGTGCCAGATAAGTTTTGCCGGAAGCTGTAGGGAGGACGACTACTCCTTGACTGCCTGCTTCCTGCCAAGCTGCGAGGGCTTGTTCTTGATGTGGGTAAGGCTGCATTTCCACGCTGGGTATGAGTTCGAGTAATTCGTATGCCCTAGCTTCGTCGGTGAAGTGAATGCACTCGGCTTGCAGGCATTCTACCAGCGGGCGGTAGTGAATGGCTCGAATGCGGTATTTTTCCACGCGATCGTCCCAAGTGGCAAAGTCCACCCAGTCTCTGCCTTTGGGCGGCGGGTGCAGCAATAGAGTTCCGCGATCGAATGTTAAGGTAGGTATTCGTGGCATTTTTTTTTAGAGACCTGAGTCGCTGCTGTTAAATTATAAATGACCGATCGAATATATTGACAGCAGACTTTCTTTAGGCTAATTTTTTAATAAAGTCTATTAGACTTCTGCAAAATAGAAATAGACGCGCGATCGCTTGAAGGTTAGAATATAATTTTACTTTCTAAAATATAAGCCAACTCCTGGAATAGATAGAAAAACATCCGCAGTGCAAGCGGCCGGGGTGTTGATTTTTAAGGACTGCATGAATTGGTCAGTATGCGAAATCTTACCTTACGGTGTGGCGAGAGCGGTGAATGAATTTTGACCAAATAACAGGAAAATAGTATTTTTGGCACTTCAGTCTCTCGGCTATCGCGATATTGCGATGGTAAAAAACACCGGCGAAAAGGAAGTGCGGGTTAATTTGCAAGAAGCTCAGTCAGAATTAGAGAGCTGGCAGCTTCAGATCTAACAACTAATGTTAGAATTAGAGCGAGCTAAAAATACGATCGACCTTGTGGGAAATGACCTATTTGGGAAAGTGCGATCGCCGTGGCTGAAAATTAAAAAAATGTTCGCCCGCACAGCATGATTTCCAAATCTAGTATCTCCAAATTCCTCTAGAAGCCAGACTTATTGAAAAAGTCGGGGGCTGTAAACGGGGGGTTCAAAATCTAACATCTAAAATGGTATTGTAAAACATGATGCCGATCGGATTATTTCTAAGCTAGAGTCGAGGTACGGCTTAGATTAGAGGTTATAGATGGAAATAGGCGTCCCCAAGGAAATCAAGGATTTAGAGTTTCGAGTCGGGCTTAGCCCCACAAGTGTTCGGGCTTGTTCGGACAAAGGCCACACAGTTTTTGTGGAAACGAATGCTGGTGCTGGGGCCGGTTTTGCGGACGAGGACTACGTTGAAGCAGGCGCTAAGATTGTCTTAAAGGCTTCAGATGTCTGGAATCGCGAACTAATTGTTAAAGTTAAAGAACCGCTGCCTGCTGAGTATCCGCTGATGCAAAAAGAGCAGTTGCTGTTTACATATTTGCACTTGGCAGCCGATCGCACATTAACCGAGCATTTAATCAGCAGCGGAGTCCAGGCCATCGCCTACGAAACCGTCGAACTCCCGGACAGAAAATTGCCGCTGCTGACGCCGATGAGCATTATTGCAGGGCGTTTGTCCGTGCAGTTCGGAGCTCGGTTTCTGGAACGACAGCAAGGTGGTCGGGGCGTACTTTTGGGTGGTGTACCGGGGGTAAGACCGGGTAAAGTTGTGATTTTGGGCGGCGGCATTGTCGGCACAGAAGCAGCCAGAATTGCTGTAGGAATGGGCGCGAGAGTGCAGATATTAGACGTAAATGTCGATCGCCTAGCCTATTTAGAAACTCTGTTCGGTTCCAGAGTAGAATACCTCTACAGCAGTCCTTTACAAATAGAAGCAGTTGTTCCCGATGCTGATTTATTAATCGGCGCGGTTTTGGTCTTAGGTAAAAAAGCTCCGGTGCTGGTTTCTCGCGAATTTGTTGCGAAGATGCACCCCGGTTCTGTGATTGTTGACGTAGCCGTTGACCAAGGCGGCTGCGTGGAAACTTTGCGGGTAACTTCTCACACAAATCCTACTTATGTTGAGGAAGGAGTTGTGCATTACGGCGTGCCGAATATGCCCGGTGCTGTGCCTTGGACTGCGACTCAAGCTTTGAATAACAGCACTTTGCCTTATGTTTTGCAGTTGGCAAATAACGGGATTAAAGCTTTGGAAATGAATCCGAGTCTGGCGAAGGGATTGAACGTGCAGAATCATCGATTGGTGCATCCGGCCGTGCGCGACGTTTTCCCCGATTTGGCTGATTAGATTCCCCTTTTTTCAGCAAATCCCGTAGGGTGCGTCAGATCAAAGCTTGTGGATTATTAATAACGGGACGCGATCTGAGGCACCCTACTCAACTACACAGCATTTTGCGATGTTTGGCTAACAGTAAATACTCCAAACTAAAGGATTTCTCAACCCGAACATTAATTTGTGCAAAAAAATATTACTCGCAGCCCACAAAAAAATAAATTCCCCAAAACACTTGACAGATTCGCGAAATTATGGCAAAGTAGTAATTCGTGACCGATGCGGAACTGGCGGAATTGGTAGACGCGCATGATTCAGGTTCATGTGGTGCAAGCCTTCCGGGTTCAAGTCCCGGGTTCCGCATTCCAAAGGCAGAAGGAAGTTTGGGGTTAACCCGATACAGGCAATAACCCCATTCGCTCTGCTGAATAAAACAATGCTGACAAGTATTCAAAACCCCCTAGTTAAAGAAATTCGCAAGCTGCACAGCTCGAAGGGACGCAGGGAACAACAATTATTTTTACTCGAAGGGACGCACTTGCTGGAGGAAGCTTGCGCTGCCAAATACCCCCTAGCAACTGTTTGCTGCACTCCCGAATGGCTGGATCGGCACGGGGAACTTTGGGAGCAAGTTGGTAATTTAGCCGATCGCACAGAATTAGTAAGTGCAAAAGTGTTAGAGTCGATCGCCACTACAGTCCAACCCGACGGCATTGTCGCCACCGCACCCCGCACTGCAACAGAACCCGCAAAATTGTCAACTTTAGGAATAGCCTTAGAAACAATCCAAGATCCCGGCAACTTGGGGGCGATCGTCCGCACGGCTGCGGCTGCTAATGCCGACGGTTTGCTGCTGAGCGCAGACAGCGCCGATTTAGACCATCCCAAAGTGCTGCGCGCCTCAGCAGGAGCTTGGTTTAAGCTGCCAATGGCAGTCAGTCCAGATTTAACTGCCGAAGTCTCCGGGTATAAAAATCGAGGAATGCAAATTTTAGCAACCGTAGCCGGGGCCAGTTTAAGTTATTGGGAAGTAGATTTGCGAGTGCCGACTCTGATAGTTTTGGGCAACGAAGGCTCTGGTTTGTCGGAAGAATTGAGGAGTTTGGCCGATCGACAAATCCAAATTCCCCTGAGTCGTGGCGTAGAATCTTTAAATGTCTCGATCGCCGCAGCCCTCATCTTGTACGAAGCTCAACGGCAAAGAAGTCATTAGTTATTAGTCATTAGTCATTATCTGTTGGGGCGGGTTCATCAATATCTGTAACTTCATATTCAGGGTATTGAAAAGCTGTTGGGCATTTAAATTGTATTTTTTGTATTTTTTTCTTGCACTGTGCCAAAAGGATCAAATTCCCTCCCATCTCCCCCTCTCCCCATTCCCCCCATCTCCCCCTCTACCAATCTACCCCTCTGAGATGTGGCGGATGTTGTTTATATTGATGCAAACTGTAAAGCCAGGAAAGCGGGTACTCTCGTATCAACAGTCCAGGCTGGTATGAAATAAATATGAAGAAGTGTAGCCAAGTGCTCTCACAAATGTTAAGATTCTTAACATAACGTAGTATTGTGCACGCCCCAACCAAAACCTAACCTGAGACGGTGCTGACTGGGAGTAGTAGCTAGCTACCATAAAATTAAGCCTCTTTAAATGGAAGGAAAGCGCAAGTCCCCGCCCGCTTTCCTTCCCAGCTAAAGCTAGGGGTTTGCGACTACCGCAAACCTTTAGAGGCACAGATCCTCAGCGGGAAAAGCTCATGAAAACTCTTAAGTCCTCAGATACAGATTCTGTTCGCGCTTACTTGCGGGAAATCGGCCGCGTTCCCTTGTTGACCCATGAGCAAGAAATACTCTACGGGAAACAGGTACAGCGCTCAACCGCACTGCATCAGGAGAAAGATATTTTAGCCGAAGAGTTAGGCCGCGACCCGACGGCGGCTGAATGGGCACAGGCAGTTGGGCTGTCTGAGGCACAGTTGCAGCGGACGATCGAAAACGGGGAAAGGGCAAAGCGCCAAATGGTGGAAGCGAATCTCCGCCTGGTAGTCTCTGTTGCCAAGAAATATATCAAGCGCAACGTAGATTTACTGGATCTAATTCAGGAAGGCACGATCGGGATGCAGCGGGGAGTAGAAAAATTTGACCCCACTAAGGGCTATAGATTTTCTACTTATGCTTATTGGTGGATTCGTCAGGCAATTACTCGGGCCATCGCCGAAAAAGGCCGCACCATCCGCTTACCGATCCATATCACCGAAAAGCTCAACAAAATTAAAAAAGCTCAGCGCCAACTTGCTCAACAGCTTGGTCGCGCGGCCACGGCTGCTGAATTGGCATCAGAGCTAGAATTGACTCCCAAACAGATTCGCGAATATCTCGATCGCGCGCGCCTGCCACTTTCCCTGGACTTGCGTGTGGGAGACAATCAAGATACAGAGTTGGGCGATTTGTTGGAAGATACGGGTACTACGCCAGAAGATTTTGCCCTGCAATCTTCCCTGCGGACTGACTTAGACCACCTGATGGCGGAACTGACTCAGCAACAGCGAGAAGTGCTCGCCTTGCGGTTCGGTTTAGAAGACGGGCAAACCCTAACTTTGGCCAAAATAGGCGATCGTCTCAACATCAGTCGGGAACGAGTGCGGCAAATAGAACGGGAAGCTTTAACCAAACTCCGCAAGCGCAAGCAAGATATCAACGATTATCTAGCCAGCTAGGTAGATTGGGGATTGACGATCGGGTTCCCCCCACTTGCAATCCCCTATCTAAAATCGTAAAAACCGCCGCTTTTAATTCGGTTGTGCCCACTTGGTTGCTATGACTGTCCTGCTACATTAGTAATTACTTAGTAATAAAGATCAGCAGCCATCAGATAAGGGTTATTTAATTTAACCGCCCGCGTCTAACATAACAAGCTGTGTCTGAAACGGAGGTACTCGTGAGCAACTCATCTAATAAATCCCCAGAATTCTTTGAAGAAGACGGAGAAAATGCCAACTTATTATGGCAATACGTGCAGTCAATGGCTCCCGACACAGTTTCTCAGTTGTCTAAGCCGACTTCTCACGAAGTGTTTCAAGTAATGGAGCGAAATATTGTTGGACTTTTGGGGAATTTGCCTTCGGAACACTTCGGGGTGACAGTGACTACCAGTCGCGAACATTTGGGTAGATTGCTCGCCTCGGCTATGATTAGCGGTTATTTTCTCAAAAATGCCGAACAGCGAATGACTTTTGAAAAGTCGATACAAGCCAGTGAGAGACATGGCTCGGACGATTAGTAGATTCTTAACATTTAAGTGATCCAAGTGTCAAGCCCCCCCTCGCAAGATGGGGGCTTAATATTTTAGATTTTAGATTTTAGATTAAAAAATAATTGAATAATTATTGATATTATTCTTAAATTCCCCATTCCCCATTCCCCATTCCCTATTCCCCATTCCTAATTAATAAATATGTCTCTTCCTCCTTTTGCCCACAAAGTTATCGGCGTTGCTGCAATCTGGAACGATCGCCAACAAATTTTGATTGACAAGCGCCGACAACATGGACTGCACGGGGGTTTCTGGGAGTTTCCGGGCGGAAAAATAGAGCCTGGGGAAACAATCGAAGCTTGCATAAAACGGGAAATTATGGAGGAGTTGGGGATTGTCGTAGAAGTTGGCGATCGCTTGATTACAATTGACCACGACTACACTAAATTTACAGTTAGACTATACGTGCACCACTGCCGCCACGTCAGCGGGGAACCGCAAACGATCGAATGCGATGAAATTCGCTGGGTGACACTCGACGAAATTGACCAATTTACTTTTCCCAAGGCAAACGCACAGATTATTGCTGCACTGCGGAAAAGTTGAGCTGTAATATCAAACTCGGTTGCTACTGACAACTGACAAATCTACAGCTAAGTTTTATTTTTGGACGGGCAGAGTAAAGTGAAAACAACTGCCTCTATCGGGTACAGAGTCTACCCAAATTTGACCGTAGTGGGCACGGATGATGCCTTGACACAGAGACAGTCCAATGCCGTAACCGTCTGTTGATTTATCTCGCTGCAAGCGAAAGCTGTCTTCAAAAATGCTCGCGCAATCTTCTTCAGGAATTCCCGGGCCGCTGTTGCAAATGCTGACTTGAACTTTGTAAGCGGTGCGGTGAAGAATGGACAGATTAACAGTTCCTTGGTCTGGGGTGTACTTGCTGGCGTTGTCAAGCAGGTTGACTATGACTTGTTTGATGCGATCGGGATCGGCATAAACCAAGGGCAAATCTGCGGGAATGTCTGTTTCTAAGTTCAGACTTTTCGCCTGAAATTTGTCTTGAAATTGCCCTATTACATCTTGACAAATCGCTCCCAGTTCGATTTTTTTTGGTTCAATGTGGAGTTGAGCGTTTGTACCCCGGGCTGCTTGCAGGATATCTGTAATCATCCGATCGACAATTCGGATTTGGCGGCGGGCTTGTTTCATCAAATGAGCTGCCAGACTCGGTGTCAAACGTGACTTTTCCCCCTCTTTCACCTTCTGACTTGACTCCAAAGTCTCCAAAGCCAAAGATGCGGCCGTTAAGGGATTTCGCAAGTCGTGAGCTAGCATCGCAATAATCCGGTCTTTCAACTGCAACTGCTCTTGCAGGTGTTCTTTTTCCTGTTTGAGGCGAAAAACTTCATCGGAAAGCTGCACAATTTCGGCGGCGCAAGCAACGGAATAGATTGGTTTTGCGTCAGTCAGGGTTTCCGCGAGAGCTGAGGCCGACTGCTGCTGAGCTGCGTATTCTTCTACAGAACGCTTCCAGCGCGGCCACCAGTGTTCGAGTTGGGCGATTAAATTGCTGCCGGCGAGAGTTTGTCGGGGATCGGGATGAATTTTGAGCAGCGAGGGAGTGGCTACAAGTTTAAAGTGTTCGGCTAAATCGGGCTGTTCTCCTACGTCGATGATTTGAAGCTCAAAGTCGCACTCTGCTTTCAAATCCTTTAGGGACTTGCGGATGTGTCTGGTCTGTTCCCGGGAAGAGGAACGCTTGTCTACAAACAGCAAAAGCTGTAAAAGCGGTGCGGGATTTACCGGCTGTTCGGGAGAACAGTCAGTGCCGCTGGTGCCTGGTGTTGGATGGACGCTGTTGAGCTTTTCGATCGGGTGAAAATAATTGAGCATTGCCGAGCCGAGTTATTTCACTTCTACTTTAATTTAATACTTACTTTAGATTTATGCTATTGTCCGATAATTTCATTACAGGCGGGCAGATGATATTTTTGAGATGGAAGAAAAATGAGTCGCTGCGGGTGGTGGTTCAAGTGGCGGCGGCCTTTTTTGTGCTGTGCCTGTTGCTGACGCTGCACCGCTACTACAGCTTTTACGCTACTTACGACCAAGGCATTTTCAATCAACTTTTTTGGAATGGCACTCAGGGTCACTTGTTTGAGAGTTCCCTCTCTTCGGCTTTGTCCACTAATGTGGTTCACCAAAATCAGCTCCCGTCCGTATCTTACTATCGGTTGGGGCAGCATTTCACCCCGGCGCTAATGCTGTGGCTGCCAATTTACTCGCTGTTTCCCTCGCCCGTCACTTTGACGGTGTTGCAGGTGACTTTAATTACGGCGGCTGGAGGAGTGCTCTATGCTCTCGCCAGACACTATCTGGAACCGAGGCTGTCGGCGACAATAGTTGTGAGCTATTACTGCGCTAACGCGGTCATCGGCCCGACTTTGGGCAATTTTCACGATATTTGTCAAATCCCACTTTATGTCTTTGGCTTGCTGCTGGCGATGGAGAAGCGCTGGTGGCCGCTGTTTGGGATTCTGGCAACTTTAATTTTGGCCGTGCGAGAAGATGGGGGAGTTGTTTTATTTGGCGTCGGAGTTTACCTGATTTTGAGCCGGCGCTACCCTCGGACTGGTTTGGCTGTCTGCATACTCAGTTTTGGTTATATGATCGTCCTGACCAATCTGATTATGCCTTTGTTTTCTGCTGATATATCCCAGCGGTTTATGATGGAGCGCTTCGGCCAATATGCCGATGGAGATGAAGCTTCTACTCTAGAAATTATTTGGGGAATGGTGAGCAATCCCGGGCGGTTGGTGGCTCAATTATTTACGCCGTTTTTTGGTAAGATTAGATACCTGCTTGGTCAGTGGTTGCCATTAGCTTTGGTTCCTGCTTTCGCGCCTGCGTCTTGGATGATAGCTGGATTTCCGCTGCTGAAGCTATTTTTAGCGAAAGGAGAGTCGGTGCTGGCGATTAATATTCGCTATGCGATGACTGTGGTTCCAGGGCTTTTTTATGGGGCAATTCTGTGGTGGGCCCAGCGTCAAAAGGAAGAAGATAGAATGGTGAGAGAGGAAAGAATGTTTTTGCGTTTTCCTTCTGCTTTATTTCCTCTGCCTTCATCTTCAAAGTTTCGCCGCTTTTGGGCGTTTTGCATCTGTTTGTCGCTATTTTTTACCTTCACTTCTAACCCAAATCGGACTTTTTCTTGGATTTTGCCCGATGCGATCGATCCTTGGGTGCAGGTTCCTCTCGTCAGACAATGGCAGCACGTTTTGCAAGTGCGGCCGCTGTTGGCTCAAATTCCTGCTGATGCTAGCGTGGCAGCGACGAATACTATTGTGCCGATTTTGTCAAGCAGGCGGGAAATTCTCAGGTTTCCGATGTTTGAACTCCGCAATGATGCGGGGAAGGCAGTGAAGATGCAATATGTAATTGCCGATATGTGGCAGTTGCAGCAGTATCAGACTGCGTTTCGCGGGGAACGGGGACAGTTGCGGGAGATCGTACCGGCGATCGAGCGAATGTCCAAATCTGGAGAGTACGGAATTGTTGGCTTTGAAGACGGCGCGATTTTGATGCGTCAGGGTGCTGTTTCTAATTCTGCATCGGCTGCTGCTTGGACCCGTTTTCGCGGTGAATTGGAGCCGATTTTGAAGAAACGGTAAGCGGGTAGTTACGATCGCCATTGCTTGCCTCAGTGCCTTAAATCTTGAGGAAACCTGTTTTTTTCAGGTAATGGCGATCGAGCAATTTCATGCAAAAACCAGCTTTAGGCATGATTTTCTGTCTTTGTTCCTGCCAAAAGTCAGGCATTGGGCATCAACTTGCGATCAACTTAAATTTAAGGGTGATCATTATACAATAAATCTGTTAACTCTAAACATTAAGTTATATAAATTATTTGGAGGGAGAAAGATGAAAATTTTGGTATTGGCATGGGAGTTTCCTCCCAGAATCGTAGGCGGTATCGCCCGCCACGTATCGGAACTATATCCAGAATTAGTGAAGCTGGGGCACGAAATTCACTTAATTACAGTAGAGTTCGGCCACGCGCCGATGTACGAAGTGGTGGAAGGAATACGTGTGCATCGGGTGGTGGTGGGGCACGCCAGGGACTTTTTTCACTGGGTGGCGAACCTCAACCAAAGCATGGGCCACCAAGGCGGGAAACTGATGCTTGAGGAAGGCCCCTTTGATATCATCCACGCTCACGATTGGTTAGTGGGAGATGCGGCGATCGCCCTCAAGCATACCTTTAAAGTACCGCTAATTACCACCATCCACGCCACCGAATACGGGCGCTTCAACGGCATCCACAATGAAGGACAGCGCTACATTAACGCCAAGGAAAACGACCTCGCTTACAATTCTTGGCGAGTAATTGTTTGCAGTGATTATATGCGGCGGGAAGCCGAACGGGTACTAGCGACTCCGTGGAACAAAATAGAGGTAATTTACAACGGAATTAGACCCGATAAAAAGCCCCGTTGGCACGAATTTGATGCGATGGATTTCCGCCGAAGGTTTGCTGCTGACGATGAGAAAATTGTCTATTATGTAGGAAGAATTAGCTATGAAAAAGGCATTGGTGTATTTCTAAATGCGGCACCTAAAGTAATTTGGGAAATGGGGGGTAAAGCGAAAATTGTAATTGTTGGCGGCGGCAATACAGACCATCTTAAACATTTAGCTTGGCATTTGGGAATTTGGAATAAGTGTTATTTTACTGGGTTCATGTTTGAGGAACATCTCGACAAATTCCAGACGGTGGCTGACTGCGCGGTTTTCCCCAGTCTTTACGAACCTTTTGGGATTGTAGCGTTAGAAAGCTTTGCTGCAAGAGTGCCTGTGGTGGTTTCGGATGCGGGCGGACTTCCAGAGGTGGTGCTGCACACTAAAACTGGCGTTGTTACTGAGGCAAACAATCGGGATTCTTTGGCCTGGGGAATTTTGGAGGTTTTGAAAAATCCGGGTTACGCGCAGTGGTTGGTTGACAATGCTTATCAAGATTTGGAACGCCGGTTTAGTTGGCCGAAGTTGGCGATAGAAACCCAGTGGGTTTATGAACGGGTGGTGGAGGAAAGGGCTGAGGTTGATTGGTAAGAATGCTCTTTTTTGACGGTTGACGGTTGAGAGTTGACGGTTGACGGTTGACGGTTGAGAGTTGACAGTGAGTCGAATATCAACTTTTTTGGTGCAAATCTTAAGAATTTGTAACACAATGATAGAGACACTCGAACTTACTTTGATTGCACTAGGAAGATTTAAAGGGAATTAGCATCTTGAATATTTTTAGGGAAATCGATCCCCAACCCAGACGCAGCTTACTGATTTTATTCACTGCAGGCCTGCTATTCTGGTCGAGTTTGGCTTCGCTACTGCCAACTTTGCCGCTGTATGTTCAATTTGTGGGCGGCACAAAACAGCAAATTGGCTTTGTGATGGGTGCATTTGCGATCGGACTTTTGCTATCGAGGCCGCAGTTGGGTAAAACAGCCGACAGCAGGGGGCGAAAACAAGTTTTGCTTCTAGGCGCGTCAGTCGCTGCGATCGCCCCTTTGGGCTACCTGTTAGCTCAATCTATCCCCTTACTGTTACTTATTCGCGTTTTTCACGGCATTAGTATCGCCGCTTTTACTACAGCTTACAGCGCTTTGGTAACAGATTTATCGCCGCCAGGAAAGCGGGGCGAATTAATTGGTTACATGAGCTTGGTGAATCCTATTGGTCTAGCAGTTGGGCCGGCTATTGGCGGATTTGTGCAAGCTTGGGTTGGTTATACTCCTCTGTTTGCGATGTCGGCGGCGTTCGCTGCAACGGCTGTAGTTTTTACCTGCAAAATTGCGGAACCTAATTTTGTAAGTTTAACACTCTCGGACTCGCTATCTGAGGACAAAAATAGCCAAAAATACTGGAAAATGCTCTGGAATCCGAGAGTGCGGATTCCGGCTTTAGTGTTATTGGTGGTTGGTTTAGTATTTGGAACTTTGAGCACTTTTATGCCTTTGTTTATCCAAGAAACTAAGACTAATTTGAATCCAGGATTATTTTATTCGACGGCGGCTATCGCCAGTTTCGGTATACGGTTGCTCACGGGACGGGCTTCGGACAAATACGGTCGTGGCTTGTTTATTTCTGCAGGCTTAATCTGTTATGCCGTGTCGATGTTATTGTTGTATTTTGCTAACACCAGCAGTGCTTTTTTAATCGCCGCTTTGGTTGAAGGTTGCGCGGGCGGTACGGTTTTGCCGATGATGGTAACGCTGATGTCGGACAGGTGCGAACCTCATGAAAGGGGCCGCTTGTTTTCCCTTTGTATTGGCGGATTTGATTTGGGCATTGCGATTGCGGGGCCGACTTTAGGCTTTGTGGCTGAACAAGTTGGCTACAGAAATATGTTTGGTTTTGCGGCTGGACTCGCTGGTTTGGCTTTGCTGGTTTTTATTACTCAGTCTAGCAAGGGCTTATCTAATTCGATGAAATTTGCGATCGGTCGAGGCAAAGATATTTATGCTTTGCATCAGTAAACGTACCCAATTAAAAAAGTTCTGAGTTTTAAGTCGTGAGTTGAATTAATTTCTTAATTCAAAACTCAAAACTCAAAACTCAGAACTCACAGCTTATAACGTTTTTAAATGGGCTTGGAGGGATTCGAA
The DNA here is from genome assembly GCF_036701145.1 of Microcoleus sp. Pol17C6. Lineage (NCBI taxonomy): Bacteria > Bacillati > Cyanobacteriota > Cyanophyceae > Oscillatoriales > Microcoleaceae > Microcoleus > Microcoleus sp. Pol17C6. Next base: position 74,836 of record NZ_JAUBQH010000017.1, on the reverse strand, counting down.
CCCCCGACCTCATGGTTCGTAGCCATGCACTCTATCCAACTAAGCTACAAGCCCCTGTTGAGTTAAGATTTAATCTAAAATTGATTAAGTTCTTTTCTCACAGAATCTAACAGTAACACCATTACCAAAATAATGCAAGACCTTTCGCAAACTTTTTCTAAATTGCCCGATGCGGCACAGCTAACTCACCTCAACAACAGCGGGGAAGCCCAAATGGTGGACGTTTCGGCGAAAGTGCCCACTGTGCGGCAAGCTGTGGCGGCTGCCAGGGTGCGTATGCTGCCGGAGACTTTTGCGGCGATTGAAGCGGGGAATGCGCCGAAAGGTGATGTGTTGGGCACTGCAAGGCTGGCTGGAATTATGGCGGCGAAACAGACTGCACATTTGATTCCTCTGTGCCACCCTCTGCCGCTGAGTAGTGTGGAAGTGCAGGTGATAGCGGATGCTGGGTTGCCGGGGTATCAAATTCGAGCGACGGTGAAAATTAAGGCGGAAACTGGGGTGGAAATGGAGGCGCTGACGGCGGTTTCGGTGGCGGCGCTGACTTTGTATGATATGGCGAAAGGATTGGAAAAGTCGATCGCCATTGAGTCAATTCGACTGGTGAGTAAAAGTGGCGGCAAGTCTGGAGACTATGAAAATGTAGAGGCATAAGTTTCCTACCGAAAGAGGGATGCAGCATTCAAAAAGCTGCACTTATGATTAAAATAGGCACAGAACTACTAATATCAAGTGAAAAACTATGCCTCCTCGTTGGCCCCGCAAACCCGATCGCAATGATCCAGAGTACCGCCGCTTAGATGACCGGATGAATTTTGCTATCCACGTCGGTCTTTTTTCTGCTACCAATTCAGGTTTGTGGTTTGTTCACAATTTGCAAAAGGCTGATTGGCCTTGGGCTATTTCGGTAACGGGTGGATGGGCTCTAGTAGTTTTGGCCCACGCGATTTACCATTTTGCGATCGCCGATTATTCGCCCCTCACCAAAGATTCTGGCTGAAGGCAGTTGGCGGCGATTTGTTAAGTCTTTTGATTGATAACAAATAACTTTCGGCTTTTTTGATATGGCTAATACTACACAGGCGATCGAATCCTTAGCAGCCGAAATCGGCGAAAATGTCTACATTGACATTGCCAAATGGCATTTGTATCTGAGAGATGCTCACCTGCATACCGTTGTTGCCGAACAACTTTATTCCATGCTGGAAGATGGCAATTTAGATGCTGACAAAGTGGGACAAGTTTTGCAAGGAATTCCAGTCAAGCTGGGCGGCGGCAAGCGGGAAGTGCCACTGGCAGATTTGATTCCGATGCAGTGTCAAGTTCAATTGATGGATGTTCTTGAGGAATTTCAGCGGAAAATGTAAAGGAAAGGGCGGGTTTTGTACGCAGATTGTGGGCGTTGTGTCTGGTATTTCGCCCTTAACCCGCCCCGACAATTTTATTTGCGAAAACGGCCACGAATGCGATCGACAAACATATCAACTTCCGGCAACTTCATCTGACTGACAAACAGGGCAAAAACTCCTAACCCTACAAAACTTGCCACACTCAACTGCACTAATTGAACGACCAAACCTTCAGTACCCAAAACTCTTTGACAGCTTTGCAGAGTAGCTAAGGTAACGAAAGCAGTTAAACAACTGCCAGAAGTTAACCCCAGAAAAGGTAAACTCCACTCCCCCCAAGGCAGGCCACCCAGCTTTTTATCTAAACAGTACAAAAGCATAATCATCGAAAGAAGATTCACTCCCACCGTCGCCAAAACTAATCCGGGCGCCCCAAAGGCTCCAACCAACAAATAATCCAAAAGAGCGTTTAAAAAGATATTGATAATACTGATGCGAAAAGGGGTTTCCCCGTCTCCCAAAGCGTAAAATACCCGTACCACAACGTCGCGTCCCAAATACACAAACATTCCAATACTGTAAGCCATCAATATCGGCGCGACAAACTGCGAGGCTGACCGATCAAAAGCATAGCGTTCGTAAACAACGCGGACGATCGGCCCAGCCAGCGTTATCATTAAAGCGCTCAGCGGCAGCATTGTAAGGCCGGTCAAAACTAAAGATTGACGAATTCGATCTTTTAATTCCGGCCAATCTCTCGGATCGGTGAGGCGAGAAAATATGGGTAGAAATGGCACTAAAATTACATTAGAAATGATGCCTAAAGGCGTCATGACTAACAAGCCACTGTAACCCAACGCAGAGGCAGCTTGAGGGATGTAGGATGCGAAAAATAGGTCAGTATAAACATTAATTTGCAGCATTCCTGATGATAAGGTAGCAGGAACCATCACCTTAATTACTTCTTGCACTCCCGGTCGTTTAAAATTAAACCGCAAACGCAATGTTCCCAACCCCGCGCGCCACTGCGCCAGCAGTTGCACCAACCACTGCAAAACTGCACCCGCTAACGTTCCCCAAGCTAACACTAAGCCACCGATTAGTGCGTATTCCGGCTGAATAATTTTGTCTCCGAGTTGCATTGCGAGAATCCCCAAACCGCCAACAAGTGCAACGCTGGAAAATAAAGGGCTAATTGATGGCAACCAGTACATATCGGCGGCGTTGAGAGTGCCGAAACCAATGCCGATTAAGCCTGAAAGTAATGCCATCGGCGCCATAATCCGAAATTGCTGGACGGCAATTGCTTTAATTTGTAAACCTTCTGCTGTTCTATTTAATCCCGGTGCTACCACATCGATCAGCGGATCGGCAAAAATAATTAAAGCGATCGTCACCAACAGCAACAAGCCCCCGACTAAGGTGGTGATAGTCTCGACTAAGGGTGCTGCTTCTTTTTTATCCCGGCGGGCTAAAACACTGACTATGGCGCTGTGAAATGGCCCGTTAATCCCTCCGAGCAAAATAAATAAGAAACCAGGGATGACGTAGGCGTAGTTGTAGGCATCGACGGCGACACCGACTCCAAAGGCTGCGGCGATCGCAATTTGGCGCACCAATCCAAAGACTTTGCTAATTAGAGTGGCGACTGCGACAATGCCGGCAATCCCTGCGAGGGAACGAGAGGGCTTCTGTAATTGGGACACAAATGGTTACAAACGCTAATGCTAAAAGGATTCACTTATTTTAATCGCGAATCGGGAGAATCATATCATGAACTCATAAAACTTCTAGGGGGAATTGCGCGGATACCAATTTTATCGATATTACTGACTTGCGGAAATTCAATAATCGATCGGGACTCTTCGTACTAACTACAAACCGCCGTTTCGTGCTATGATGCCTCAATCTAAAATCTACAATCTAAAATCTACCATTTAAAAATGATGAAATAAATGAGTTGATCAAAGCAGATAAATAACATATAATTGATAACTTATGAGCGATTGTGTTAGCTCCCAGACTTATTTAAAAAGTGCGAACCCAGGTATTCGGTTATAGGTAAAATCTAAAATATAAAATCTAATGACTGGCTTAATTTACAAATATCCTCCTCTTTTACCCGGAATTCTCATCAAACGTTACAAGCGATTTTTTGCCGAAATTGAACTAGATTCGGGAGAAATAATCACCGCGCACTGTCCGAATACTGGCCCGATGACTGGTGTTTACATTCCGGGCAATCCAGTGCTAGTATCTCCCAGCGACAATCCCAAACGCAAGTTAGCTTATACTTGGGAATTAATTAAAGTTTGCGACACTGTGCCAACTTGGGTAGGAGTTAATACTGGGCTGCCAAATCGAGTAGTTAAATTAGCTTTGGAATTGAAATTGTTTCCAGAGTTGGGCAATTACAGTTTAATTCAACCGGAGGTTGTTTACGGCACTGATAAAAAAAGTAGAGTGGATTTTTGGCTAACTGGTGAGGAAAAACCAATTTTTCTGGAAGTGAAAAATACAACTTGGGTAAAAGAGGAGTTGGCTTTATTTCCTGATACAGTGACGGAGAGGGGACAAAAGCATTTGAGAGAATTGATAGAAGTGGTGCGGCAGGGTTCGAGGGCTGTAATGCTGTATTTTATTAATCGCGGGGATTGTACTGATTTTGCTCCGGGGGATAGTGCCGATCGCCTTTACGGAGAATTGTTCAGACAGGCGATTAGTGAAGGTGTAGAGATTTTGCCCTGTCGCTTTGACGTGACGCCAGAAGGCATTCGCTATTTGGGGTTAGCAAAACTGGATCTACTAACCCCTAAATGATTGATTAGTTTAAATTGCCTGCATTTCTCGATCGATCTCAACACTAGCCACGCCTGGTACGCTCTTTAGTCCTTCTAGCTTCGACTCAGCAACTTCTCCAGTAACGATACCAATCACAGGCAGCACCTCATCTACTTTCATTCCCGCCGATTCTAAGGCAGTGACAACCGATTGAATTACCGATATGTTTTGGTCGTCAACAGTCACTATAATGCGCTGTACTTGTTCGTCAGACATATTTAGCATCCTTTGGAGCAAATCCATTGCGGTATTATAAATTGTCTTCTGTTAGATCCCCGCAGGCTAGTGCTGCGGGGATTTGAGTATTCTGCATTACGGAGCTTGTACTAAACCGCTTCCGACACGAGTATTTGGCAACGGTAGCGCCATAGCATAGGCAGTCAGCAATTGCCAAAGTTCAGCACCTCGTTTACCAGTCGATTCGGCATACAAGGCAGCGAGCCCAGCCACGTGCGGTGTAGCCATGCTAGTGCCATTGTAAGCAGCATAACGCCCTTTATCCATAGGCACTGATGAGTATACTTTCACTCCTGGAGCGGCGATATCGACTTTAGTTCCTTGAATTAGGTCAGAGCTAGCCGAGAAGTCAGGCACTTGGACGCAGTTATCGACGGCTGCAACAGCCATAATCGAGGGACTATTCGCTGGTTGTCCAACGGTTTTGGTTGGTCCGTGGTTGCCGGCGGCCGCCACGATCAGACACCCATTTTGTAGTGCCCGACGACCGACAGTTTCGTAGGCTGTAGAGGGCTTTGGATTGGTGTTTCCTAATGACATAGAGATCACTTGACACCCATTGGCGATCGCCCATTCCATCCCAGCCAGAATCCAGCCACTAGCGCCACTACCGGCATTACTCAACACTTTACCGACATAAATGGTCGATTCGTAAGCGATCCCGTACCTGCGGCCGTTAAGATCCTTGAACCCGCAGGCTGTCCCGATGCAGTGCGTGCCATGACGGTTGCCATCTTGTACGTCCTCCCCTGGTACGAAGGACTGCGATACGATCGATCGACCTGCGAAGTCGGGATGTTGGAGATCCATCCCCGTATCCAGCACAGCAACTTTCATTCCACTACCAGTCAACAGAGAGTTCATCACCTTCGTTGCCTTCAAACCCCAAGTAGACTCGCTATCATCGGAAAAACATTCTTGTTTCTCGATTTCTGCTGCTTCTGTAGTAGTGGCTTTGTCGTACAGGTTATTCACCGCATCGCGATAACCCCGCAAATAGTCTGCCGACAACCCATCACCAATGGCGTAGAAAGTGCGCTCCGGTTCGATCGCCAGAATAGCCGAATCCTCTCCCGCTGATGTCATGATGTTGCTGAAAGCCCCTTCGTCTAACGAGACGACGGCCACGCCAAGAGTGGGAAACACCGCTCCCCCTGCTGCTTCAATTTGGCTCAAGTCTAGAGCAGAGTCCGGGAAATCGGCAGCATTTGCCAGGTCTCTGATGCCAGTTTGGTCGTTCAGAAGGTCTAACCCTTCTATCACCGCATCATCGCGGAAAGTAATAATGTAACGCCCTGTCGTTTCATCAGCTTGGGCAGTTTCTGGGATGGAAAAACTAGGTTGTTCAGACATAAATACCTCTTATTGAGTGTTATTAGAAATCCATGACAGTTTTTCTGACATGAATTTCTACTTTTTTTGATGCTGACTCGACTTATTTAGGACTTACGCAAAAGAGCAATTTTTACATTATTTGTGGGGTAAGGTGCGGTGTGCTGCGCCCTACAGATACACTTTGTACGTAAGTCCTGTGCTGTTTACTCGGCTAATTTGCTAATTTGATGGTAAAGTTCGTCATCTAACCGTCCTTCTCCTGTCTGGATCAGCCATTTTTCTAAAGTACGGTTTTTATCGGGAAATTGTTGGGATTTACCATTGCGTCTAGCCACGATCAATCCATTAGAAATCACAATTTCCCGATCGCCCTCTACCTCTTCACCACTTTCTCGGACAATCAAACCACGATACCCCAATCCTTCATTAACAGCTCCTTCTCCTTGATGTGTAGACAATGATTGAAGTCGTTGTGTAAACTGCTGAGATTCTTGCACTGTCAATTCCCAATGTGGGTTTGGTCTGCCACTAAACATATCCACTTCTACTTGCATCTTTTTGTCTCCTAAAGCTGTGACCGAACATCCAAGCAAAGTCACCAAAAACATTAAAAAACCCAAGCCAATTATCCTTTCTAGATATGTTGTGAGTGAATAAGCCCGTTGCATGGTCTTCTTCTCCAGTGTGGGGAACCCACATTCCGCAGTGCTATAGATTCTATTTAATCTTTTGGCTCTTACAAGTGTAAAAGTAGCCACAGAAGATGGTGTAAGGCCCACGGTTACAGGTAGCTGGGTTAGTGATGACTACGCCGCTGTTATCTGTATTCCGAGCCGCTGTCGAACCCGGTTTGTGACCCCAAAATCCTTCTCGCATTTTGCGATACCAGTGGAAATCAACAAAGCCCGGACCAGGGGCGATAACCAGTGCTACTAAATAGCGAGGGGCTTCTGAAGCGGGGAAACAATCGTAGCGTTTGTGCAATCCATCGCACAGAGAAGCTTTGGTAACTTCTACGCAATTAATTGCAGTGTACTGATGTCCGCATCCTTTTCCTGGTTGGGCAAAAGTATCTGTCCGCTTATTGCTCGCATAGTTATAGCAGTTGTTTTTCTGCCGGATTACGGGGTTGTTGTTCCAGAAGCCGGGGTTATAGGGCGAAGTATCATAAAAGCAGGTAGCAGCAGCCTCACTTGAGGTTTCTACCGCCATGTTTGGTAAGTCTTCAACATCAGATACTGAAACTCTGCTGCTGGTTTCCAGTTGTTGTCGCAGAAAATTCTGCAACATTTCATCTAAAGGTAGTTCTTCTCCGAAAGCCGATGCTTCTGGAGATGATTCTGCACTGCTCATTAAGCCGATCAAACGCTCAGCAATCTCGTTTGCTTTATCGCTAGCAGCACTCGCACCTGCTGCCATATACATACTAGCGGGTAGTTCAAAGTCTTGGGCAAGCTCGTCAGAGAGGGGTTCAATGGTGAAACCGCGAAACCCTAATCCAGCATCAGCAGAAGCTGCTTCGGCTACAATGCTACGATTGTTAGCAATCTCTTTGAGCGTAGTTCGAGCTTCTTCCTCGTCCGTAATAATCCACTCTGGAGCGGGTCTTCCGGAAAATATATCGGCAGTAATCCGTAACATACTTAACCTCTTTTTTGAGTAGTTTTCAGCAAACAAACTCCACCTTAAAGTTGTTTAATAGCTAGAGAAGACAACCTTGGTCGTGAGTGTTATTTAAGCTGAGTTTCAAAACTGCATAACAGCTTTTGATCTAATACTCCTCAAAATAAACTTGGAGAGCAATACGACGATCCGCGTATAGGATTATGAAGATATTGCAACAAAATTCCATTTGAATAACCACAACTTTTATCAAGAGATGTTGCTTCTTTTCTGTTATAAAAAGTAAAAAAAATCCCATAAATGGGAGTCCGTGCAATAATATTAAGTAAATTAGAGTTAATAGTCGATTAATTCCGCTCCTATGTAGATTAAGTTGTCAAGTTAAATTTAGAATAAAAATTTAACTTGACAACTCCACTCAGATTTATGCTGTCAAATTCAGCGTGAAATTGTCATAACTGTTAATATCAAGCAACCGGAAGCCTACATTAGTTGCTTGGGTGCTGCTTGTCCACTCACACCAGTCAAATGCTTGTGGAGGGACAGGCCTCACGTAAGGCCCTGCCCAATTTGCTCCGTTATCAGCCTCAGCATAGTAACAGTAGTAGCGATTCAGGCTACGCAAACTCCCCCCATATACCACTTTGCATTCGCCAGGATTGAGCCGCCACCAACCTTTTTTTGCCCAATTTCCACCATCTGGACAGTTGGGGCGATAGTACATAATAGCTACCCAAACACCAGATGTATATTTGTTGCAAATTGTGAGCATATTCCACCTCTTACAATGAGTAATTGCCAATGAATACGGTTCTATGTCCCTGTTTTGTAACGGGTAAATTCAGGTAAAACTTCTTTGTTTTCCACAGAGGACATTGATGATGCACGTAGTGTGTGAAGGAATGTTTGATTTTCGATGCCCGGTTTAGCATCAGATTGACCTTCGCGAGCTTCCGAATCTTGTTTTATTGCACTGACATCCACAAAATCGACTGTTGCATCTTCTTGGCTTTTTTGAGGTAAAACTTCTTTGTTTTCCACAGAGAACATCGATGATGCGCGTAGCGTGTGAAGCAAGGTTTCATTTTCGATGCCCGGTTTAGCATCAGATTGACCTTCGCTAGCTGCCGAATTCTGTTTCTGAACACCGATATCGACAAAATCGACCGTTGCATCTACATTATTGGTTTCCATTTTTACCTCCGTAGTGGATTTTTGTTTGGCACAGTTTACAGACTCCGTATAGCGTTTGATCTCATAGTCCTCAAAATAAACTTGGAGATCAATACGACGATCCGCGTATAGGATTATGAAGATATTGCAACAAATTCCCCGTTGAACAACCCCAACTTTTCCAGAGCAACCATCACAGCAGCCGTCCGGGTTTGTACGCTTAGTTTCCCGTAAAGATGCTCCAGATGTTTTCGCACTGTTCCTTCACTGCAACCGAGCACTTTAGCGATTCCTGCATTGCTTTTATCTTTGGCAATCCAGAATAAAACCTCCGCCTCGCGTTTGGTGAGTCCTAGCGATTCCAGGGTAGAAATAGAGAATGATTGCAGTTCTTCTTCCTCCAACAGCAAGAGATATTGCTGGTTGATTGGATCTGGAATCAGACGGACGATCAACTGTCTTCCTGTTTGCTGAATGTACAATGGTAAACAGCTAGATGGAATATCGCCATTGAATGTGAGTCGCGATATCTGTTCCTTGAACCAATGTTGTAAGAGTTCTGGCAATGAGTGCGGGGCGCGGGATAAAAAATACTGGTTCAACAGTTGTTCGGCGCGTTGAGTCATGAATTGCACCTGCCCTGCAATCTCCACAACTATGGCTCCTACCCGATCCAAGATTTGCTGGACTAATACCTTAATGAAATTATCTGACTCTTTGTTAGTGCGATCGCCTAAAACTTCGAGAGTATAATGTTGGTAGCAATTTTCGTAACTTTTGGTATCAGCGTTTGTTGCTGGGAATTTATCAATACCTTCAGATGTCAACATAACTGCGCGCTGACGCTTTGGTGTCTGTGAATTCATGGGAAGTATCTCCATTGGCATACAGGGTGAGAATGACGAAACCAGATACCCTTGCGGTGGGGGTATCTAGCTCATTTCACTGTTGTTAAGGTATACAAGTGTAGAAATGCACTCTGAGATTTTTTGACAGTCCCTGATTTAAATTGCTTTTCTTAAGTAATCACTAACAATAACAGTCACTAGCTGTTAGTTACCAGTCGCATAATCGAGTGACTTGCATAAATTTTATTTTTGTGTTAACCCAAGTACAGGCTACTGTAGAGATTAGTGGCGAAAAATAAAGTGACAGTCAATCGATTTGAGATTTGAGAGTGAAGAAATCCACTCCACGGATTTATGCGGAGGCTTGTAACCTGGTTGCTTTCGGTCAGGAAAAATTTTTACTATTAAATTCGCAAAATATAAATTTCTACAGGGGAGGCGATCGCGCTTATGGGAAAAACGCGATCGCTTTCAACACCTAGCGCTGTAAAAAAACCTAGCTGTTTATTAATCTTGAAGGCAAACAAGCCTAATCCTGCAACAGCAAGGGCAGCAATCTTGCTAGGTGATGGCGCTGCTTCGGCAATGCTGAGCGCGTTGCTCCAGGTTGCGTTTCCATACGTGATTTGACTGGTGAACCGGCAAGCTTGAAGATAGGTAAAGATGCCGTGCATACCAGTACAGAAACTCGCTCTAAGAACGTCGCGGTGAATTAGATAATCAAATATACTAATAGGTGAAGGTAAAGTTGGTTAAACATCGGCGAGCATCCTGGCTTTTCTGAACATAAATGTAAGTACGGTTTCTTGTCGAGAAATAATGTCTGCTGTAACTTCCATTCCGGCGTGAATATGATACTGACAGCACTGTTGATCGGCAGATTGGCTAATAGCCCGATCGCGCTTGACTAAATAAGTTTTTTGGGGCATAACAGTCACTTCATAGTAAGGCGGACTGTTATTTTCACCAGCAATGGCATCGGGTGCGATCGCACTAACTTTCGCTTCTAGTACGCCGTAGTCGGGATAGGGATAGGCAGAAATCCGCAGGATAGATGTTTGACCGATCGCGATTTTACCAATATCGGGAGCAGCGACGCGAGCTTTGACGACAATCGCAGCATTAGCGGGAGCAATTTGAGCAATTGCCGCGCCGAGTTGTGCAGTTTGTCCGGGATTTCGTAGATTTAGTTTGAGAATGGTGCCGTCTACGGGAGAACGAACAATACTTTTTGCAAGTTCGGTATCAATTTGTTTGAGCTCTTGACGATCGCGATTGATTTGATTTTCGATGTCAGCGCGACTCTGAATCGAAGTTAATCGTTCTTTTTTCAACGCTGCCAAAGCTGCTTCACCCTTGGCTTTTTCTTGAGCAATTCGCTGTTGGGCGATCGCCACGGGTGCGGCACTGGGATTCAAGGCAGCTTCAACAACTTTTAATTTAGCTGCGGACACTTCAACAGCTTGTTGCTGCCTGTCAACGGTTTTTCTTTGGCTTTCAACTGCTTTTTTTTGCGCTTCTACGGCCGCTTTTTGCCCTGCCACGGCTTGTTCTTGCTGCTGGGCGGCAAGTTTCGTCTCCTCCACTAAATCCAGCGAAATAGCGCCTGTTTTTTGGATTGACTGATAGCGATCGCGCTTAGAAACGGCTGCTTTTAAATTTGCCTCGGCAGCCTTTAAATTTGCTGCGGCTGTTTGCAAGGAAGCCTGTTCTTTTTGCAATTCCGGCAGGGATTTTTCCCATTCCGACTGGGCTAATTGTAAATTAGCTTTGGCCGCTTCAACTTCAGCCAGCGAGGTAATTTGCCGTTCTCCATAGTCCCGCTGGCTGCGGCTTAAATCGGCTTGGGCAGAGGCAACTGCGCCTTCCATTGCCTGAGTTTCTGCAAAACCGCGATCGTCTAAAGCGCTAATTTGAGCAGCAATTTGACGCAGTTGCAGTTGGTTTTGCTGGATATTTCCTTGCAGTTGGCTTTGTTTGGTTAAAAGTTGGGAAGAGTCGATTAGGGCGATCGCATCTCCTTGTTTGACAGCCTGATTTTCTTTCACTTGAATGCTTTTCACCGTGCCTGCTGTCGCCGCTTCTACAATGCGAATTTCTCCAGCCGGACGGACGGTAGCCGGAGCTCTGACGGTAACATTATATTTAGCGACAGCAGCAAGTGCGATCGCACCGCCAAAAGTTCCCAACAAAAATAATCCGCCCGCCGTTATCCAGCGGCTGACGGGCGGCAAGAATTCATCCGGTTTTGCGGTGCGGAGAAAGTCAAAAGATGAGTCATTAGTCATTAGACCTCTTGCGAAAGTGCGCGCGTTCTAGGTAAAATAAAAGAAATAATTAGCTCCCATAAGATGAATTACGAACAAGTACAAAAGTTAAACCCCGCCGACTTTAAACGGTACTGTGGACTACATCAAGAGACATTCAAAGAGATGGTAAAAATAGTCAAAGCAGAAAAAGTTTTTCAAAAAAAATCAGGAAGACCAAGTAAATTGTGCGTTGAAGACCAAATCTTAATGACATTATCCTATTTGCGAGAATATCCTACTTTTTTTCATCTGGGAATTAAATGGGGTATTAATCAGGGCGAACGCATCTAAATTCCATGTTAACAGAATCTGGTATATTGGAGAAGAATTATTGAGTAGCTACAAAACATTTAATTAGGGTTTACCTGTATGAAACTCAAACCTAAAATCACCATCGCCGACCATTTTGCCGACTTAGAAGATCCAAGAATTGAGCGGACAAAACATCATCAATTAATTGACATTATCACCCTCTCAATTTGTGCCGTGATTTGCGGTGCTGATACATGGGTGGATATCGAAAGTTACGGGCGAGCTAAATACCAATGGTTAAAAAAAATTTTAGAATTGCCGAATGGCATACCTTCACATGACACAATTGCGCGAGTATTTTCTCGCCTCAAACCCGAGCAATTTCAGAAATGTTTTTTGAGTTGGATTCAATCTATTAGTTGCTTCAATCCAGGAGAAGTAATCGCAATAGATGGCAAAAGTCTTCGCCATTCTTACGAGCGGGGAGGAGACAAAAAAGCAATTCATATGGTCAGTGCTTGGGCGACGAATCAAAGATTAGTTTTAGGACAAGTTAAGGTTGATAAAAAGTCTAATGAAATCACAGCTATTCCGGCTTTACTCAAAGTATTAGAATTGAAGGGAAGCATTGTCACCATTGATGCTATGGGCTGTCAAAGGTCAATTGTGAAGTCAATTGTTGAACAAGAAGGAGAGTATGTAATCACCTTAAAAAAGAACCAACCATCCCTATATGCCAGAGTAGAAGAGTTGTTTAAACAAGCAATTAGACAAGGATTTTCGGGATTTACACATACAGCTCATTCGACGAAGAAAGAGAATAATCACGGTCGCTCTGAAATCCGACATCATTTAATGCTAAGTAACATCAAAGAGCTGATTGACCCCGACAATCAATGGGAGAAATTTCAGAGTATAGGTATGATAGAATCCGTGAGAATAGTGAAGGAAAAAACCACTATTGAAACTCGTTATTACATTAGTAGTTTACCAAATAATGCTCAAAAAATGGGTGAATCAGTCCGCAGCCATTGGGGAATTGAAAATTCTTTACATTGGGTACTAGATGTGGGTTTTCGTGAAGATGATTGTCGGATTAGAAAAGATAATGCTCCGCAAAACTTTGCTATGATTAGACACATCTCGCTCAATCTTTTGAATCAAGAGAAAACCTCAAAAACCGGAGCAAAAAATAAGCGACTTAGAGCTGGGTGGGATGATGACTATTTGACACAAATTCTCGCTGTTTCAGTTAACTAAATTCTCAAAAATAACTCATTGCTAACTATTATACAACTTGTAAACAGTGGTTGTAAGCTTTTTATTATCTAAAAATAGGCAGCAAGTAACAACCACCATTAATCAGTTACTCTTTTCTCTAAAAAACATTACAAAGCGTGTCTGTAGCTTCTTTGAATGGTGAATTTCTCCCAAAATATACTCACCACTGGTGAACAGTGTTCAATAAGATGCGTTTCCCCTGGGGTATTAATGAATCAAATGCTTATCGAATTGTAATTAGAACTGAGAAAGCTTTAATAAATTCAGGTTTATTTAAATTACCTGGCAAAAAAAATCTTTATCAAAGTCAAATTCAGGAGATAGAAACTGTAGCGGTGGATGTGTCAGAGCATGAAATAGAGCGTCCCAAAAAAAAGCAAAAGAAATATTATAGTGGCAAGCAAAAATATCATACAATAAAATCGCAAGTTTTAGCCAACACAAAAAGTACCGAAATAATATGTACAGCTTTTAGTAACGGAAAAACGCATGATTTTAGTTTGTTTAAAAAAAGCAAGATGGGGATGAATAAAGAAATTGAACTTTGAGGTGATAAAGGTTATCAAGGAATCAAAAAAATTCATAATAATAGTAGAACCCCTATCAAAAAAACCAAGAATAAAGAACTGACTCAAGCAGAAAAAGTTTTAAATCGCCAACTGGCAAAAGAAAGAATTGTTATTGAAAATATACATCGAAGTTTAAATATATTTAGAATACTTTCATCCAGATATCGGAATCGAAGAAGGCGCTTCGGATTAAGATTTAATTTGATCGCTGGTATTTATAATTATGAACTTTCTTTAAAGACTAAATTAGATATCGCCTGAGACTTTCGCAAGAGGTCTATTAGTCATTAGTCATTAGTCATTAGTCAGTTGGCAGTGGTTATTTGTTATATGCAGGACGATCGCTCTGTTATACAATGCAACGTTTTGTACGGGCGGGTTTTATCAACAATATTTGGCTAAAACCAACAATCTCATAAACCCGCCCCCGCCCAATTACCTGTTACCAAATTCAAGGTTTCTGCAACATTTTTTAACTCCTTTAACTAAAGGGATTGGCGAATAATAGCAGAGCGCGGACATTAGCATACAGAGCTGATAATCCTGTTTGGTTTGAGGTTTTGGAGCGCATACCGCGTTTTTTATTGGGTTCCGTACTCACAATTGGCAGAACATCCGAAAGTTGACTAACGCTGGTAACTTGACCGCCTGCGATTAAATTGGCTTCCGGATCTGAAATATCCTAAAGTTCGCGATCGCTCAGCCAAGAACTCTGATTAAGCATTTCCAAGTCTCCTGTTACAATTACTACTGTTTTGCCTTGTTGGCTTGACTAAGGAAAGAAGGGAGAGCGATCGCAGATCTTTCTTCCTCAGCCTCCCCCTGTAAGAAGAGTTGTCCGCCAGAAATAGATTCCTGACTTTGTTCGTTTAAATCAATCACTAGCGGATGTATTTTTTTTACATCCCACATGGATTTTGATGAATTTTTAGTTGTGTGTTTGCGAAACATTTTTCTCCTCCCGACTTTTCAAACAGACAAATTATGAGAGATGCGATCGTACCTGGAAATACTTGTCCTGTATGCCATCGCCCGTCAATCTTTTGCTCCAGATCAAAACTCTTTCCCATGTTGATGCCAATTAGATGGTACCCCATCGAATATTCAGGAGTTTCAAAAGGCGGCTGGCGATCATGTTCTAAGGTAGATAGTTTTCAGATTAGCTAACCTGCGATCGCAATCTCCCTTAAAACGGCCAACTTAAATATCTTCTCGGCTGGAAGCCGCTGTATTTTTTGGAAGTCCCTTATTAGGGCAACTTATAAGTTGCCCTAACTTAGACGCTATCGCTCTCCTCCTATGACCTGCGATTGCATCTCTGCGGCTTGAGGGTCTATATGCTAGCTGTACAGGACATTCACCCCACCTGCGTCGGCGATCGATCCAATATCTTCGTAGGCAACGCCTATAGCCAGGTCGTCGCTGCCGTCATTGTCGAAGTCGCCTGCTGCCAAGCTACCCCCGAAAAAATCGAATGACTCGGCAACCTGACCCGCACTGTCTTGCGACCAAAGTTGGTTGTTGTTATCGGTTAACAGGGCGGTCGAACCGCGCAGCACGTTCACCGCACCAGCACTGTTGCTGGCACCAACATCTTCTCCGGAAACGCCTATAGCCAGGTCGTCGTAGCCGTCATTGTTGAAGTCACCTGCTGCCAAGCTGCGCCCAAACCCATCGTTTGCCTCGGCAACCCCCTCTACCGTCCCAACATCTTGATGCCAAAGTTCGTTGTTGTTATCGGTTAACAGGGCGGTCGAACCGCGCAGCACGTTCACCGCACCAGCATCGTCGCTCGCACCAACATTTTCTCCGGAAACGCCTATAGCCAGGTCGTCGTAGCCGTCATTGTTGAAGTCACCTGCTGCCAAGCTACCCCCAAACCGATCGTTTGTCTCGGCAACCCCATCGACCGTCCCAACATCTTGATGCCAAAGTTCGTTGTTGTTATCGGTTAACAGGGCGCTCGAACCGCGCAGCACGTTCACCGCACCAGCATCGTAGCTCGCACCAACATTTTCTCCAGAAACGCCTATAGCCAGGTCGTCGTAGCCGTCATTGTTGAAGTCACCTGCTGCCAAGCTACCCCCAAACCGATCGTCTGCCTCGGCAGCCCCATCGACCGTCCCAACATCTTGATGCCAAAGTTCGTTGCCCGTGGCGGTTATGCCAGAGGCAGATCCGCGCAGCACGTTCACCGCACCGGCATTGTCGCTCGCACCAACATTTTCTCCGGAAACGCCTATAGCCAAGTCGTCGTAGCCGTTATTATCGAAGTCGCCTGTTGCCAAACTCGCCCCGAAGCGATCGCCTGTCTCGGCGGACCCGTCGATACCGGGACTGTCTTGATGCCAAATTTCATCGCCTGTGGAGGTCAGCCCCGCAGCCGATCCGTAGATTACATTTACCGCACCGGCACCTGTGATCGCATCAACTTTCTCTCCGAGAACGCCGATTGCCAAGTCATCGTAGCCATCATTGTTGAAGTCTCCCGTCACCAAGCTAGATCCGAAGCTATCGCCTGCCTCGGCTATCCCCTCGATGCCTAAACTGTTTTGCGACCAAATTTCATTGGTCAGGCTGCTCAAGCCACCAACCTCGCCGTAGATGACATTTACCGCGCCGGCACCGATGATCCCATCAATGTCCTCTCCAGGAACGCCTATGGCCAGGTCTTGGTAGCCGTCATTGTCGAAGTCGCCTGCTGCCAAGTTCGACCCGAACAAATCGCCTGCCTGGGCAATCCCCTCAATGCCTGAACTGTTTTGCGACCAAAAATCACTGTTGGACGGACTTAGACTCATGGTGCCGAGGGATGCTGGAGCGCCCGAACTCATTTGGCTCTGGGAGCGTCCCAAAGGGTCTACTGCGGACGGAAAAACATCTGCTGATGTATTTGGAACTGTTGGTGGAAATCCTGGAATCGAATTCTCAAACATGAGTATTTATCTCCCTTATTAAGTAAAATTGATGTAGTTTTGATTCACTTGCAGATATGATGCTTGCTGTCAGAAATCAACTCGGTCTAATTAGTTGAAGAAGCGACTATCTCTTCTTCACTTCCAAAATATGTTGACTTAATAGTTGCAGGAAATTAGCCAGACATCTTGCACGATATTGCTGTTTTTGCACATTCTTGCTATGACTTGAGCAAAGTTTTGGGAGTCACTCCTGTCAAGCGTTTGAAGTGACGGTTGAGGTGACTGTGGTGAGAAAAGCCACAGGCTATCGCAATTTCAGACAAACTCATCTTTCCCTGGCACAGCAATTGTTTTGCCCGTTCAACTCGCTGTTGAATCACGTATTGGTAGGGACTGATACCAACAGATTGTTTGAAAGCGCGGGAAAAGTGGTAGGGACTGAGTTGGGCGAGCGCTGCCAGTTCATCTAAATGAAATTCCCGTTCCAAATAATCGTTGATATAGTCTTGAACCCACCTCAATTTGTGTGGACACATTCCCCCTTTGCACTCGAAGTTTCGAGTTCCTTGCGTCGAATAATAGCGCAATAAATGTACGGCAAGGGCATTAGCCATTGTCTCTGCATAAAGCCGGCTGCCCCCGCCATCTGATTGCGCTTCTGCCTTGAGTGCCAGTCCAATTTGCTGGATTAACGGATCTTGAAATGCCATCGGCCACAATAACTCAACTTGCTCGGTATTGAATAACTCCAGTGCGCTGCGAACTAAGAATTCGTGTTCGAGATTGAGAGAGAGCAAATTCATTTCACTATGCCAGCGAAGTTCGTGAGATAGATTGAACGGACAAAGACCGATCGCACCTGGCAATACTTGCGATGTTTCCCACCTGCGGTCAATCTTTCGTTCCAATTGGAAACTCTGTCCGAGGTTGATGGCGATCATGTGAGAACCGATCGCATATTCAGTAGTTTCAAAGGGTGGCTGGCGGTGGTATTCTAAACTGATACCAGTCCAAATTGTGCGATCGCTCTTGATGATGGGGAACTGAGGAAATATCTCGGAGAAGTGGTTTTCTTGATTTGAATCGACAAAAAGAACTTTACCTTCAGACATGATTTTATCTCCCGCGCTACAAAACAATCTTTCTCTTGAAAAGTTTGGATGTAAGGATTCATGTAGCTGAAACGTAGTCACAGAAAAAATTCTAGGTTTTAAGCATTCGTTAAATCAACAGCTTAATTCTCAATAGGTACGAAACTAAAAGCTTTCATGGTTTCTTAATAAGAATGAATGTTTGATAATCATTCCATTAAATGGTTACACCGTATAGGTTTTACTGCTTTTCACATGACCTGAATCCTTACGTTTTGATTTACGCAAAAACAGCCTTTCCCGACTATTGGTAGCGGTAAGGTGCGGTGTGTTTCACCCTACAGAGAGAGTTCGTGCGTAAGTCCTAATAGTGCAACTTTACGGTTTTTTAAATTTTACGTTTGATAAGGCAACCAACCACTAAAATTTCTGAATAGACGATAGAAGTGAAAAGCCAGTCAAGGGCCGACAGAATGACTAACCCCATTGGTGTCAACTTAAGCCTAAAACCTTTGATAAATCTCGCTTATAGCCGAGTCTAGCTCCCCCTCGCATCCCCCTTAAGAAGGGGAACTTTGATAAAACTCTTGTCCCCCCAACCGTTCTAGCAGAAGGCCCAGAGAAACGAAAAATCAACAGAGGAAATCAGCCTGTAAGCTTCAAACTTGTTATGAAATATCCGATCGTTCTCCAACACAGCGAAGAAGACTGCGGTGCCGCCTGTCTGGCCACCGTTGCCAAATCCTGCGGGCGCACGTTGGCCATCAACCGCGTCCGCGAAGCGGTCGGCACCGGACAATTGGGCACAACGCTGCTGGGATTGCGCCGCGGGGCAGAAGCTTTGGGATTTAACGCCCGTTCCGTCAAAGCCACGCCCGAATTGATCGATCGCCTCAACGAAGCCCCGCTGCCCGCCATCATTCACTGGAAAGGCTATCACTGGGTTGTCCTCTACGGCCGCCGGGGCAAAAAGTATGTGGTTGCCGATCCCGGTGCAGGCCTGCGCTACCTCACCCGCGAGGCACTCACAGAGTCTTGGAACAATGGAGTGATGCTGCTGCTAGTGCCGGACGAAAACCGTTTTTACGCACTGCCAAATGACCGAATCGGGGGATTTGGGCGCTTTTTGCAGCGCGTCTGGCACTACCGCGCCTTAGTTGCGGAAGTTTTGCCGTTGAACATGGCGATCGGCCTGCTTTCTCTGGCATTCCCCCTGCTGATTCAGGTACTCACCGACGACGTATTGGTGAGGAGAGACACGGAACTGCTAATTACGATCGCGATCGCCACCGCCGCCACACTCCTCTTCACCAGCCTGCTAAGCCTAGTTCAGGCGAATCTAGTAGCTCACTTAGCTCAACGTTTGGAACTAGGACTCGCACTCGAATTCGGTCGCCAAATCCTGCGCCTTCCCCTCAGCTACTACGAATCGCACCGCAGCGGCGAAATTGTCAGCCGCCTGCGGGACATCCGGGAAATCAATCTGCT
Organism: Microcoleus sp. Pol17C6; assembly: GCF_036701145.1. Classification (NCBI taxonomy): domain Bacteria; kingdom Bacillati; phylum Cyanobacteriota; class Cyanophyceae; order Oscillatoriales; family Microcoleaceae; genus Microcoleus; species Microcoleus sp. Pol17C6. The sequence goes on along the minus strand of NZ_JAUBQH010000017.1, from coordinate 55,522 downwards.
AGTCTCCCAGGTAGTAACCAGCCTGCCTAGCCAATTCTTCATCGCCCTAGTATCCCTGGGATTTATGCTGGTCTATAGCTGGAAACTGACTGTCGCTGCCGTCGCCGTCTCGTTTTTCACAACTCTGTCAGCCCTAATTTTCCTGCCAGCCCTGCAACAGAAAACCCGCGACGTTTTGGTCACAGATGCGGAAAACCAAGGCATCCTAGTTGAGAATTTCAAAGGCGCCTTGACTTTAAAAACCAACAATGCCGCGCCTCAAGCTTGGGAAGAAGTGCAAAGTCGCTTCGGTCATCTGGCAAACGCCACATTCGGCTTGTTACAAATCAGCATCCTCAACAGCGTCTTCTCTACTCTGGCCTCCGGCGTCGGTTCCCTTGCCGTCCTCTGTTTTGGCAGCATTCTGGTAATTCGCCAAGAACTCACCGTCGGTCAACTGCTGGCATTCAACGGCATGAACCGCAACTTTACTGCCCTAATTAGCAGCGCCATCAACTTGACGGACGAGTTCGCCCGCGCTCAAACTGCTACCCAGCGTCTCGGCGACATCATCGACACCGCGCCAGAAATGGGGGACAACGCCCCGCGCGATCGTGCCGAGATTCCCGCTGATGCCGATATTACTTGCAAAAACCTCAACTTCCACCACATCGGCCGCGTGGATTTGCTGAAAGACTTTTCTCTAACGATTCCCGGCGGCAAGGTGACAGCTTTGATTGGCAAATCCGGCTGCGGCAAAAGTACGCTGGCAAAACTGCTTGCCGGTTTGTATGCGCTGCAATCCGGCAATATCCGCTTCGGACAGTACAATCAATCCGATTTGTCCCTAGAATGCCTGCGCGAACAAGTCGTGCTCGTGCCGCAGGAAGCTCACTTTTGGAGCCGATCGATTGTCGAGAATTTCCGCTTTTGTTACCCTAGCGCGACTTTAGAACAAATAGTAAAAGCTTGCCAAATTGCCGGTGCCGACGATTTTGTCAGCGGACTTCCCGACACGTATCAGACTGTTTTGGGCGAGTTTGGCGCGAATCTTTCTGGCGGACAAAGGCAAAGATTGGCGATCGCCCGCGCCCTTGTCACCGACCCGCCCGTCTTGATTTTAGATGAATCTACTGGAGCCCTCGATCCCGCAACTGAAACCGAAGTGCTCGATCGATTATTAGCCGATCGTCAGGGCAAAACGACAATTTTAATCAGCCACCGTCCCCGAGTCATTCAGCGCGCCGATTTGATTGTACTGCTCGATCGGGGCGAACTAAAACTAACTGGAACTCCCGAAGAGTTGAGCCAAATTCCTGGAGAACATTTAGATTTTTTGCATCCATAATTATAGCATCCGACTTCGTGTCTTCGCGGTTCGTTATAACACCCAAGCGCGATCGGCAATCGGGTCTGGTAAAACTATCATTTAACCAAGAGCGATCGCCTCTTAATTTTGACGACCAACAATCCCAATCCTGCAACAATCATGGCAGCAATGCTGCTGGGTTTTGGCACTGCTTGGGCAATCATGAAAGAATTTATCCCCAAAGCGCGAGATCGCTGAGAACTGCTATAGACGAGCCGCCAAATGTTGGCAACATCACTGCGATCGCCTCTTATAGTTCAATCGGTAAATAATGGAACTTCCAGCACAAATCCAGGTAAAACATCTTCTCCAGAAAGTTGTGTGGGTAAAGAGCGAACCTCTTTTGTTTGTCCCTGTCGGTAAATTTCTACTTGCTGATTTTGTGGATTAAACAACCAACCCAATCGCACCCCACTTTGCAGGTATTCCAGCATTTTATCTTGTAAAGTTTGCAGATTATCCGATCGCGATCGCAGTTCAATGACAAAATCCGGCGCTATGGGGGGAAATTTCTGCCGTTGTTCTGGAGTGAGTGCTTCCCAGCGAGACAATTCCACCCATGCTACATCAGGAGAACGAGATCCTCCACCGGGCAATTTGAATAGCGTGGAAGAACTAAAGACCTTACCTAGTTGGGTTTGGCGATTCCAAATATAAACTTCACCACCGAGCTCCATCTCGCGACTACCGCTATCGCCGCCAACTGGAGACATCACAATTAACCTTCCTTCAGCATCGCGCTCGATGGTTAATTCAGGATTACTGAGACAGAGTTGATAAAACTGCTCATCGGTAAATTGAACGCGATCGAGATTAACTTTTAGGGGTAACGTCAGCAAGGTCATCGTCATTACTCCCGATTTTTGAGACCTGATAATTTCAATTTTAATAGAATGTTTCGCTTACAATACACTTGTAGCATCTAATAAAAAAGAGCGATCGCACTATGGGAATGACTCTGACCGAAAAAATATTAGCCAAAGCATCAGGGCGCACTAAAGTCGAGCCCGGAGAAAATATCTGGGTAGAAACAGATGTGTTGATGACCCACGATGTCTGCGGGCCCGGTACCATCGGCGTTTTCAAACGCGAATTCGGTGAGAATGCTAAAGTCTGGAACCCAGACAAAATCGTCCTCATTCCCGACCACTACATTTTCACCAACGACGAACGCGCTAACCGCAACGTCGATATTCTCCGCGATTTTGCCCAAGAACAAGGGATAAAATACTTTTACGACATCACGGATCGATCGGACTTCAAAGCAAATCCCGACTACAAAGGAGTTTGCCACATCGCCCTAGCACAAGAAGGTCACACCAGACCGGGCGAAGTGCTCTTCGGCACCGATTCCCACACCTGCAATGCCGGCGCTTTCGGACAATTCGCCACCGGTATCGGCAATACAGACGCGGCTTTTATCATGGGAACCGGCAAACTGTTAATCAAAGTTCCCGCAACCATGCGCTTTGTGTTCAACGGTGAACTGCCGGATTATTTGTTAGCAAAAGACCTAATTTTGCAGATTATTGGTGATATTAGCGTGGCTGGTGCTAACTACCGGACGATGGAATTTGCCGGCGATACAGTTGAGCGTTTGACGATGGAAGAACGGATGACGCTGTGCAATATGGTGATTGAAGCTGGCGGCAAAAACGGCACGGTTGCACCCGACAAAACTACGTTGGATTACGTTACTTCGCGGACTGACAAACCCTTCGATTCATTTTACAGCGATGGGGATGCTAAATTTTATAGCGATCGCACCTACGATGTCACCCAATTAGAACCAGTCGTCGCCAAACCGCACTCTCCCGACAACCGCGACTTAGCCCGCAACTGCCGCGATGTCAAGATCGATCGAGTTTACATCGGTTCCTGCACCGGCGGCAAAACCTCCGACTTTCTGAATGCCGCCCGCATTCTCAAAGGAAATCAAGTCAAAGTTCCGACTTATTTAGTACCAGCAACTCAGAAAGTTTACGAAGATTTGTTTGTCACAAAATACGATGGTCAAACGCTTTCGGAAATCTTCTTAGCTGCCGGCTGCATCGAACCCGCTGCGCCTTCTTGCGCCGCTTGTTTGGGCGGCCCGAAAGACACTTTTGGGCGGATGAACGAACCGGAAATTTGCGTGTCTACAACTAACCGCAATTTCCCCGGCCGGATGGGGAATAAAGAAGCGCAAGTTTATCTAGCTTCGCCTTATACGGCGGCGGCTTCTGCGCTGACTGGGTATGTCACCGATCCGCGCGAATTCCTGTGTTAGAGAGTTGCTTTTACCAGTTGTAGGGTGCGTCAGACTTTCACTCTAGAATTAATCGACGGTTTCGGATATGACGCACCTTATATTATGTTCGATCGATTAGTCTCGATCGGGGCGGGGCGGGTTTATTGTATTGTCGATTCTAGGCGATTATTGTCGCCCAAGCCGCCCCTACAAGACATGGAATTAGATTGTAACCAATCGATTCATCTTAAATTAAATGAACAAGCTAGGTGAGATTTGAAAATAATCGCCGAGTGCCTTAGCTTGTGCTTTGCTAATGGATCGCTTGCCGTTCACAACTTCAGATACTACGCCGCTAGATCCAATGATACCTACCAAGTCTGCTTGGCGGGTGTCGCTGGATTCCATGATATGTTGCAAAATCTCATGAGGTTCGGATGTGTCTATGGGATAGTTTGCTGTCTCGTAAACTTCTATCAAAGTGACTAACAACTTGTATAAAACTTTCTCCTCTGGAGTGAGGTTTTTAGTAAATGTTAGCCTTTCTGCAACTGCCAGGAGGCGATCGTATTCTTCTTCAGTTTCGATCGCCTTGGGAGCAATTTCTGCCAGCAAGTTGCTGTAAGTCGTTCGGTCAAAAGTAAGGGTCATTTTTCCATTTTTCTTTGTCGTATTCAGAGTGGCTTAGGAAATATTTGTATAAAACAGTTTGGTTCTCATAGTTAATCCCAACAATCAGGCGATAGTCGTTGCCTTTGATATTAAAGACGGTAAAGTTTCCTACTGCTTCGGCATCCCGATAAATTTTGCGAACATCCTCCAAATTCTGCCATGCCGCTTTGTTGACAGTTTCTTTCCAAATCTCAATTTTATTTTTGACATCCGGGTATTTAGCAGCATCATCACGGAGGTTGCGGATCGAAATTAGGTGCATTTGTTTTTAGCTTTTTGGTGTTTTTGTATTGCATCTCTTTCGCTTCCCTAACGTGGCTTATTCCATCACTTTATACAGGACTTACTCACAGATTTTATCTATAGCAATCCTTGCAAGAGTCATCAACTTTTTACCCCACCCCAACCCTCAGACCGGGTTCGGGGAGGGAGTAAGAAATTCACAAATGATGCGAGGATTGCTATATAGAGCGATCGCTGTCCACCAGAACTCTACAGGTGATGTCAAAGTTCAGTTATGCAGCGTTATACCAAATCCGGGTTAGGCATCCCCTTTATTGTCATTGCGAGGGAAGCAAATCAATCGCAGAGACGCAAGCGATTGCTTCGCTTCCCTCGCAATGACGGAATATTTATAACAGGGGTGGTAAACTCGGATTTGGTATAAGTCCTGCTGGTATACTTATACTCTCATTTTGAGAGGAAAGTGTCAAGGGTCGATCGGGTAAACATTTTTTAAGCCACGTAGGTGAGTTGTGTTTGTGCAGTACGCACTGTGCACCCTACTTGAATTGACAGGAGATTTACTTTGAAAACACTATTTTTGGCTTGGCAAAGCCCGGACAGCGGTTCTTGGTTTCCGATTGGTCGATTGACATTTAACGGTAAAGAATACCAGTTCAATTATACAAATGGTGTTTTAGAGGCGAAACTTAAGTGCGGGTTTCTGCCTTTGCCATCTTTCCCGGATTTCAATAATGTTTACACTTCACAGAAACTGTTTGCGTTGTTTTCTAATCGAGTGATGGCGCGATCGCGCCCTGACTACCCTGAATTTGTACAATGGTTGAATATCCCTGAACACGAATATGACCCAATTGCTTTATTGGCGCGCAGCGGAGGCAAACGGGCAACGGATAAATTTGAGGTGTTCCCTTGTCCCGAACCAGATGAAAATGGACGTTACTTTATCCATTTTTTTGCAGATGGACTGCGATACCTTTCAAAGTCGGCAATTGAACGGATTAATCGGCTTCAAGTGGGCGAACTTTTGTATTTAGCCCACGAATTTCAAAATTCGCGCGCTTCCCGTTTGCTTTTGTGTACTAAAGATCACTGGATTGTCGGCTATTGTCAGCGCTATCTTGTGGATGATATTTTTGAAATTATTTCGCAGCATCCAGAATTGGTTTGCGTAGAAGTCGATCGCGTCAATCAACCCCCAACGCCGCTACAGTTCCGCTTGCTGTGTAAGATGACTGCCGATTGCCAGCAAGGCTTTCGCCCCTTCAAAAGCCCGATGTACCAGCCGATTAGCAGTGATATTTTAGCTGCAAGTGCGATCGGATAATCAGCAACAATAAGTAAAATTACAATTGCATAATTAGGGAAGAACTCAAGTTAATTATTGTGAATTGAATACAGATTGAATACAGAAAATTGCACCATTTAGACGAATAATTAGCTAAGTGTTGACATTTTTTACATAATAGAGTATGTTTGAGCTAATTTATCGATTCCCAATTTCGCATTCTCAGTTAAGCTCATACAATTTATCAAAATTAGAGCTATATGTTGCTAATGATTTTGATTAGTATTGTTGCGCTTAGTGAAACAAATTCGATTTCTAATTTTTATAAATAGAACTCGTATGGGTGTGAAATTGACCGATTAGAAACTTGAGATAATTGTGAGTATGAACAAAAAAATAAAGATTGGGGTTGCTGAAGCTTTTGGTACTTTTGTGTTGGTATTAGGTGGATGTGGCAGTGCGGTTTTAGCTGGAGACAAAATCGGCTTTTTGGGAGTTTCGATCGCTTTTGGTCTATCCCTCTTAATCATGGTTTATACGATCGGCCCTATCTCTGGATGCCATATTAATCCGGCGGTAAGCATCGGTTTAGTAGTTGCCAAACTGATCGATGCTGTTTTGCTTCCTTATTATATAGGCGGTCAGATTGTAGGGGGAATTTTAGGCGGTCTTGTTTTGTATATGATAGCATCAGGAAAACCAGGCTTTGATGCGGCGGCTTCTGGATTTGCATCTAACGGTTTTGCAGAACATTCTCCCACTGGTTACGGACTTTTGGCAGCAGCTTTGACGGAAATTGTACTGACTGCTTTTCTGTTATTTACAATCATGGGTACTACCCATCCCAAATATCCCGTCGGTTTGGGCGGAATTCCGATCGGCTTAATGCTGGTGTTGATTCACTTAATCGGAATTCCCGTAACAAATACTTCAGTTAACCCAGCTAGAAGTATCGGTGTCGCACTTTTTCAAGGCGGATGGGCAATCCAACAGTTATGGGCGTTTATTGTATTCCCAGTGATCGGTGGAGTTATCGGCGTTTTGGCTTATAATTTCATTAAACCCACTATGGAAGAAATTTGATCTAGAACCAAAAATAAACCGGGTTTATTGAAATTTTTAGGGTGGTAGAATTCATCCGGCAACTTAAGAAACCCGGTTTGTCGATCGCACAACTTGATAAAATTGCAAGTATTCGGTAAATAAGTGCCATGATTACGATCGTGATGGGAGTCTCAGGTTCTGGCAAAACTACTGTTGGTAAGTTGCTGGCGCAATCTCTCAACTGGGATTTCAGCGATGCTGACGATTTTCACCCATCAGCTAATATCGATAAAATGAGTCGGGGCATTCCTTTAGAAGATGCGGATCGCCTTCCTTGGCTATTACAATTGCAAGCCGCAATAGACAGGTGGCTGTTAGAAAATAAAAATGTGGTTTTGGCTTGTTCTGCTTTAAAAGCATCCTACCGCGAAATGCTCTACCGAGACCAAAAGCGAATGAAGATAGTTTATCTCAAATGTTCTTTTCAGCTATTAGCCACAAGGTTAAAAAATCGCGAAAATCACTACATGAAAGCAGACTTGCTGTTAAGTCAGTTAGACAGTCTCGAAGAACCTGAAGATGCAATTATCATAGATGCTTCGCAGCCGTTAGAGTTAATCTTGCGCCAAATTAGAATTCATCTGATGTGCGGTTAATTGCCCACAATAAAACCTCTGATACCAAATCTGGCTTCAATACCCCTTGATTTCTTAGTTTCTCTCAGCTAGAAGGAGAGTTTGTATAGCAATCCTCGCATCATTTGTGAATTTCTTAATCCCGAGCGAGCTGGTTCGGGGAGGGTTGCGCGGGGGTAAAAAATTTACGACTCCTGCAAGGATTGCTATAGAGTATGGATTTCAAACAGCCGGATTGAGGTTTTTTAAGGCGGATTTAGTATAAAAGTTATTTTTTTCTGATAAACCGAGTTTCTGAACCAAATTTAGCCCCCTCTCCGTTTCCATGCTGATAGGTTTGCGGCCTTAATTTTTGTACAAATATAAGAAAGCTTCTACTTCAGCCGCAGTAGGTTGAGATCTAATTGCGCCCGGTTTCATCGCTGTCATGGCACCTACCGCACTGGCATAAGTTACAATTGTTTGGGCTATTTTGGGATCGGCTAAATTCTTAATTCCCTGCTTGCACAACTGTCGCACAAAACCAGCCAGAAATGCGTCGCCTGCCCCTGTTGTATCCTCAACATCTACTGTAAATGCAGGAATTTTTCCTTCATTTTCCGAGATACAATAAGCGCAACCTTTTTCGCCCGCAGTCACCAAAACGCCTTCTACAGAATCGAGACGGTAGGTAATAGCTCCAGCATCGGTAGTGTCAAACAACCATTCGGCTTCTTCCTCAGATAACTTGACAAAATCAACTTTTTTTAAAATTTTTCTAATGCGCGCTTTTGCTTCGTCTGGATTTGGCCAAAACACGGGACGCCAATTGATGTCAAGTATAATTTTAACGTCATACTGTTCTGCTAGTTCGATCGCTCGGACGATCGCCTCTCGACTTTCAGGATAAGCTAATTCTAAAGTACCTAGCACTAAATATTCGGCATTTTCAAACAACACTTCGGGTAGTTGTGCAGCAAGGAGGCGGGTGTCTGCAAAATCCGCAGTATCAAATTCGCCAAAACCGGCAAAATTTCGATCGCCCGCTTCATTCCGCAAGACATAAACTTGCCGCGTCGGCGCACTTGGATGTCGCTGCACTCCAGCGATATCAACCCCTACTTCTTGCAATACCTGCACTAGGGAATTCCCCAATTCATCCGCACCTACAGCACCGATAAATCCCGCCGCCGTCCCCAATTTAACCAAAGCACAGGCAACATTAGCAGGAGCACCGCCGGGATATGCCGTCCAAGATTCTACCTCTTCGAGAGATACTCCTGGTTTGTCTGCTAAACAATCAAATAAAACTTCACCCAGACACAGAACGCGAGGATAAGTCATAGAAATTTGAGATTTTAGATTTGAGATTTTAGACCAGCAGTAGACAGGTCAATAATGATTTTTAACCCATCCCAGAAAAATTGCAAGCTATTTTTTTATGGCTGCTCCTATAATATCAGACTTACTGATATTGGCAGTTACTCCCTAAAGGCTGAAATATAGTGCGGTCTTATAAGTTAGTTGTTTTACGCGCAAACATCTGCAGGTTGGGCCCGGATGTCAGATGCGCGTAGGTAAAGGCAGCATCTGCCACCCGACGCACAAGCAGTGGTGGCTGCGCGTCTTGCCGTGTGCGCGCTGGGTTTGCACTCCTGGCCATTCTACAAGCGAGTTTGTGCTTCGGGCCCGAAAGAGTAGCACAGCAAATTTAATTTTCTCTTCATACTCGATCCCTCATCCTTTAGAATTGTAGATAGGTAAATATGCAGACATAGGAAAAATTTATGAGTGGGATTGTCTCTGGGACCCCTGTCACCCTGTCGGACAGAGAATTGCAAGTGGTAGAGTTAGTAGCGGCCGGATTGACTAATGAGAAAATCGCCGAAAAGTTAGAGATTAGCAAGCGTACAGTTGACAACCACATTAGCAATATCTTGAACAAGACGCGCGCTGACAATCGAGTTACGCTTGTACGCTGGGCGTTGCAGTGGGGAAAGGTATGTTTGGACAATATTAACTGCTGTCCTCTACCGCGGCCGATCGATAAAGAAGTATCTTAAGTAGGGATTTTGGTTGGGGACAGGCAAAGAAATGATGCAAACGGCACAAGAAAAACAACTCCGCTATCAAATTCAATGCCCTGGATTGCCACTGGCGGTGTATCGCGAAGTGGCGATCCATTTGCGTCAAGTTGAAGGGGTGGAAACCGGTTTAATTCCGCAGCAGTCGCAGCGGTTTGATTACTACGAGAGCCAAGTTGGGGGTTTGTGGATACAGTATCCTGAAGGGTTCGATTTGGCAGGTCGCGAGCGGGTCGATCGCATTTTGGCTTATTATGGCGATCGTTACGGAGCGTGGGAATTATTAAGTCATTAGTTATTGGGAATTGTTAGTTGTTGACTGTTGACTGTTAACTGTTAACTGTTAACTCTTGACTAATAACTAATGACTAATGACTAATTACTAATCACAACTGACTACTGCCAACTGACTACTGACTAACAAAATGAGTGCAATTAAAACTTTACCGGGAACGCGGGATATTTTGCCCGCTGAAATTCAATATTGGCAAAATATAGAAGAAGTCGCTAGAACAATTTTGAAAAAAGCGGCTTATCGAGAAATTCGGACGCCAATTTTTGAACAGACATCTTTATTTGAACGCGGCATCGGCGAAGCTACCGATGTCGTAGGCAAAGAAATGTACACTTTTAAGGATAAGGGCGATCGATCGACTACTTTGCGCCCAGAAGGCACCGCCGGGGTAGTCCGAGCTTTTATTCAAAACAGTTTGTACGCGGCGGGAGACGTGCAGCGTCTGTGGTATGCGGGGCCGATGTTTCGCTACGAACGCGCGCAAGAGGGAAGACAGCGGCAGTTCAATCAAATTGGCGTGGAAGTCTTGGGGAGTGCGAATCCTCGTGCGGATGTCGAAGTAATTGCGATCGCCTGCGACATCCTGCAAACTCTCGGTTTAAAAAATTTGCGACTAGATATTAACTCTGTCGGAAATAAGGAAGACAGACAAAATTATCGGCAAGCATTAATAGATTATTTTACACCGTACAAAGACGAATTAGACGCCGATTCCCAAGACCGCTTGACTCGAAACCCGCTGCGGATTTTGGACAGCAAAAATCAGCGTACTCAAGAAATTGTAGCTGGTGCGCCGAGTATTTTAGAATATTTGGGAGAGGAATCGCGATCGCACTTCGAGCAAGTGCAGCTTATGCTCACAAATTTAGGAATTAGCTATCAGTTAAATCCTCGATTAGTGCGCGGTTTAGATTACTATACCTACACCGCCTTTGAAATTATCTCCGACGATTTGGGAGCGCAAGCCACAGTTTGCGGAGGCGGCCGCTACGACGGTTTAGTAAAGGAATTGGGCGGCCCAGATACGGCGGCAGTCGGTTGGGCAATGGGTATCGAAAGGTTGATTATCCTGCTGCAAAAGTTGCAACCTTTGCCCGCGCCCAAGTTAGATTTCTATTTGGTATCCAGGGGCGAAAAAGCAGAACAGCAATCAGTATTGTTAGCTCAAAAATTGCGAAGTGCCGGGTTTAGTGTAGAGATAGATTTGAGTGCTAGTGCTTTCGGCAAACAGTTTAAAAGAGCCGATAGAAGCGGTGCAGTTGCGTGTTTAGTTTTGGGAGATGCGGAAGCTGAAAACGAGACGGTACAATTGAAGTGGTTGGCGAGTGGTGAACAAAGTGCGATCGCACAATCAGAACTGCTAGCAATGACCACCGAACTAAAGCAGAAGATCGTAGCTGCATATTAAGTCCGACAGGGAATGAATTCCCTGCCTCAAAGCGAAAGTCCTCGCTATGAGGACTAATTATTTTAACAGTCTTCTTCTCAGTCCTCTTAAGAGGACTTTCGCTATTAGCCAGGGGTTTCAACCCCTGGCGGACGGTCGGCTTAAGTCGTTACTAATTGGCTCTGCCCGGTAACGCATACCCAGAGGCTCTGCCTCGTCATTAAGCCATTAACATTAATCCCAAAAACCAAGAGATATAATTTAAGCATTAAAACATTTAACCTCTGATAAACTATGTCGGTAGGAACTAAAAACCTAGAAACAAAACTCACAATCACCTGGCCGCTACTACCAGAAGATTTTCAACTACCAGACGACCCCGTGGAAGACGAAAGCCAACCATTATTAGCCGCCGCTTTGCGCCAGCCGCTAACAGCATTTCCAGAATTAATGCAGGATGCCTTAATTGTTTCCAACTTTGCCTTGTGTGCAGGCCTAAGTTTCCCAGGTTCAAGCAGCGACGAACAGCGCATTATCTGCAAAGCACCCGATTGGATGTACGTGAAACCCGTCAATCCAAAAAATGTCTCTCAAGTACGCCGCAGTTACACGCCACACACAGAAGGAACCATCCCCCAAATCGTGATGGAATTTCTTTCAGAAACCTATGGAGAAGAATACTCCGTTGAATTTACCTCGCGGGTGGGAAAGTGGTATTTTTACGAGCAAGTAATCAAAGTCCCCAGATACGTCATATTCCAAGCAAAAACAGCTCATTTAGAAGTTTACGATTTAGAATCAGAGCACTACAACTTGCAAAAACCAGATGAAAATGGACGTTATTGGATACCGGGATTAAACTTGTTTTTAGGAGTTTGGGAAGGAACCCACGAAGGAAGGACAGGCTGTTGGTTGAGGTGGTGGGATGCAGAAGGCGAGTTATTGCTGTGGTCGGAAGAAAGAGCCGATCGCGAACGACTCCGCGCTGAAAGATTGACCGAAAAATTGCGTCAAGCGGGGATCGAGTTAGATGATGAAGAGTGAAATATCAATTGATGAGTCGAGTTCGATCGGGTTTTGGTATGATGACACTCTTGTGGTGCGGGCATCCAGCCCGCCCTTGGCTAACTTTACACTCCTATGTTAATCGAACGTCTCCAGCCGATCGCCTGGACAAAAAAACCGCGACTCATCTCCTTATTTTCTGGTTGCGGCGGCATGGATTTGCCATTCCACCAAGCCGGATTTGAGGTAGTTTGGGCGATCGACTCCAATCAATACGCCTGCAAAACATTCAGCAGAAACATTGCTGATGTCATCGTCAACGACAGCATAGAAAATATAGACATTGCACAAGTGCCCGAAGCAGAAATATGTATAGGAGGGTTCCCCTGTCAAGATTTCTCCCTAATTTGGAAACGTCCGGGACTTGAAGGAACCAGAGGCAATTTATATACATACTTTCTCGATTTTGTCAATAAAAAAAAGCCGAAAGCTTTTGTAGCAGAAAATGTCAAAGGCTTATTAAGTGCGAATAATTATCAAGCAATAAAACAAATAATTTCTGACTTTGAAAGTATCGCTCCAGGCTACTTAGTTAAACCTAAACTCTACAACTTTGCTGATTACGGAGTTCCGCAATTTCGCCAAAGAGTGTTATTAGTTGGCATTCGGATGGATACAGGATTTAACTTTGTGCATCCTCAGCCCGAATACGGTCAAAATCGCAAAAATCCTTATCGAACTGCGGGCGAAGCACTCAAAAATGTGGAAGCAGTTCTTGACAATAACAAACATCATAAAATTCAAGCCCGCACCGTTGAAATTTTAAATCGAATTAAACCGGGAGGCAATTTCTCTGATATTCCCAAGGATAGTCCATACTATGTTAAAGGCATGATCAGTCACGTTTATCGGCGAATTCATCCAGATAGACCATCCTCGACAATCATTGCTGGTGGAGGTGGCGGGACTTGGGGTTATCATTATTTAGAACCGCGTTCTTTAACAAACCGTGAAAGGGCAAGATTGCAAACATTTCCCGATGATTTTGTTTTTGAAGGTTCTACTACTGAAGTGCGGCGGCAAATTGGCAATGCAGTGCCGCCGCAGGGAATCGCGGCTGTTGTTGAGTCTTTGATTCCGCTATTTAAGGGGGATTATCCGCAAGTGGATTTATATGAAATGAGTAAAAAGTTGCAGGGGATGTCTATTCAACAACGATTAAAATGGGCTGAATAAGAGGGGTACGAGCAGAGTTTTCCGTTAATTTAAAAGTGTGGTATAATCAAAATACCTGAGTCAGACGAAGCTTAAATCTTATATCTAAGTCAGGTTATATATTTTTATTTATCGGTGTGTGCAAAATGAATCATTACTCGCGTGAACAAAAACTTAAATACAGGAAATCCCTCTAGAAACACACCTCATTACGAGTATCCCGAAGGCATACCTGAGTGCCATGCGGACATCGTAGAGGAACTACAGACGAAAGTTCAAGATATTCGGTTGATCCATATCCAAAAAGGAGATTCAAATAAAAAAAATCGTTCTGGCAATGCTGCTGTTGTCAAGTTGGAGATCCCGACAGGCAAAGTCTATAACCTAGAAGCTACCAGCAAGCGAGATCCTCTGAATATTCCAGGTGAAGAGGATGGGCCAAAGCAGTTTTTTGTACCGAGGTTTGATAGAGCAAGAGGCTGTTTGAATGAGTGTGACGCTGAGTATAAGCTTTTTAATGCACTCGCACAAGACTTGGAAAGAGATGATGTTTCCTTGGATGTAGAAGGAATACTCTACCTCTACACTGAGAAAGATATGTGTTCTGGCTGTAACATTACTTGTGATGAGGACTTTAAAATGAGATTTCCGAATATTCAAGTGATTATCTTCTACAACCAGCCATATCCGTAGAAGTACAGGATAGAAAGTCAGTAGAGCTTACCAGGGCTTTACTGGCTTTTCTGGGTAAGGTAGAATGGAGGTGATATGAAGCTTAATATTACCTGGCTCCTAGTTTACGATTAAGAAAAATACATAAGGAGGGAAAGTCAATGATACAGTTTGACATAGGTCATTACACCGATTTCAAGTTGCCCAACAATTCAGATATTCCAGAGCAATTACAACTAACACTTCACACAGTTTGGGACAGAAAGTATCGCGATTTATACGAAAGAGGCGGAAACAGCGATGTAGAAGAAGCCTTTGTAGAAGTAATGACATCCTTTGGGATGCCTAATAATCAAATATCCCATCAGCGATACGTCTATATGGCTTATGGAATAGCATTAGCAGCTAAACCGACGATTAAACATTACTTTCCTGAAGAAGACAAGGCTGATAGAGTTCAAAAAATTGTATCTTGTTGGCTGAAGGATGGTTGTGAAATTCCCGAAACTTGTGCAGATACCTTGTTTCCTAATATCAACAAAATTGGAAAATATCAAGCTACTGACGAAGCTTATAATATCTTCTATGGCTTGCTGCAAACACTCAATACAAAAACAGCCTATAATGCCATCTTAGATATTCTGTATGATGCCATTACCGGCGATGCTATTTCTGGTTTTGCTGTGGCCAAACGAGATATGTTTAATTGGTGGTTGATTGAGGTGATTCCGGCTGCCTATTGTTTAAAGCTGCCATCTACTTTATATTCAGGAAAATGGGAATTTCCGCCACTGAGTCAGTGCGCTTAAGTAATGACCAAAGCAATTATTACAGCTTAATTATTTAATAATCATGGGAATCCAGTTATTGACAATTACGAGCGCTCTCATTCATACTATAACTAAGCGTTGTAGGAGCTAACTTTAATGTCGGATCTATTCGCAAGAATCACTGTTAATCCTAGACAGTGCGACAGTCGCCCTTGCATTCGCGGCATGAGAATTCGGGTATCCGACGTACTGGACTTATTTGTGGCTGGTTTCAGTGAGGAACAAATACTAGAAGAAATGCCCGATCTTGAAGCTGACGATCTGAAAGCATCTCTTTTGTATGCTTAGCGCAAACTCAATCATCCGGTATTGGTTGTATGACAATAATTTGGGTAGATACAGAATCAATCAAAATTACATCAGCGTTAATCAGCGTTCATCTGCGGTTCCAAAAATCTCAACTATTAAATTAGTTAATCATCAATCTGGAATTATCAATCAGGCACCATCAAGCCCTTCAATATTCTCCCCTTTTCCTCCTCCCTCAACCCCTTACACTGCACCAAAACCCCAAAACCCCCCAAACCCATCGGATCGATCAATTGATGCAAAGCCTCCCGTCTGCGCAAAAACGTTGCCACATCCAATACTTCCGCATCATTTGTAGACAGAGAAGCAAGGCGATCGCCCAAACCCAACGCCATCAAAAACAAAGCCTGCTGAGTAAACCCTACCAAATCCAAACCGCACAATTCACCCTGCCTTTCCAGCGCCGTAAAATTAACATGAGCCGTTAAATCCTGCCGCCCCACATTAATATAAGGATTATTGTGATATCGGTGCAGATAATAACACTGTAGTGTCCCCTCCCTGCGCCTCGGATTGTAATAGCGGTGCGCCGGATAACCGTAATCAATAGTTAACAAATATCCCCGTTGCAACTTTTGAGCAACTGTACTCATCCAGTCCAAAGCCGCCAAATTCACCTCACTGCGATAACCATTCCCATAAACACTCGCCGACAAATCGAGTCCCACAAAATCAAAATATTCAGCAATTTTAGGCGTAGAAACTTCGCCAAATATTTCAACAAATTTTATTTCTTCTTGCTCATTATTTGGTGTTTTTGCGGCAATATAAATCTCCCTAACTTGCCCTTTTTCCAGAATGAATTGATGCACGGGCAAAGCATCCACTAACTCATTAGAAAAGAAACAACCGATTATTGAATTATTAACTATCTCATCCCAATTGCACCACTTAACACACTTGATATCACCTAACTTTTGGCGTTGTTCCGCTTGAAGTATTGGCGAAATTTCAACAATTATGTATGTTAAATTTTTAAATAAGTCGGGATGTTGCCGTTGCAGATATTTCAGTAAATTTTCGGCAAAAATTCCCCGCCCAGCGCCCATTTCTACGATCGCGAAATTGAAAGGGCGATCGAGCAATTCCCACATTTCCACAAACTGCTCTGCCAAAACCTCCGCAAAATCAGCCCCCCAATGAGACGACGTGATAAAATCGCCTTGTTTGCCGATCGACGGGCGATCGCTATTGTAATAACCGTGCTGCGGATGATATAGTGTTAAATCCATATATTCAGCAAAAGTAATTCGCTGCTGGGGACTGGCGGCAATTCTTTCGCAGATTAAAGCACAGAGCTCCGGATTGCTGTCATTGATATCTGGTTGCTGGACTTTCATAATTTATCGAATCAAAGTTGATGTTATTTCATTTGTGAAGGAGAGATTTTTTTTATAAACCGCAGAGGGCGCAGAGGGCGCAGAGGGTACAGAGGAAGAGAGAAGAGAGAAATCAGGTATATTTTAGCTACCTTAACAGCAAAATTAATCGATATCTATCCGCGTTTATCTGGGGTTCAAAAAAATCAACCCGGTTCCATAAAAAACCGGGTTAATTTCTTAGATAAAAACCGACAAAACCTACCTGTCAACCGAGCCCATAATAATGTCGATACTACCCAAAATTGCAACCAAATCCGCAATCTTCACGCCGCGTACAATGTGAGGCAAAATCTGCAAATTATTAAAATCTGCAGCCCGAATCTTCCAGCGCCAAGGAAACACACTATCATCCCCGATAATATAAATCCCCAACTCACCCTTGCCGCTTTCAACGCGGACATAATGTTCGCCCTTGGGAATCTTAAAAGTCGGCGCTACTTTTTTGCCAATAAACTGATAGTCAAAACCATTCCATTCAGATTTGGGACCGCTTTCGAGTCGCTTCGCTTCCAAATTCTCGTAAGAGCCGCCGGGGAGTCCTTTCAAGGCTTGATAGATAATCTTAACAGACTCGCGCATCTCCCGAATCCGTACTAAATACCGGGCTAAACAATCGCCAGCAGCTTCGGTACAAACTTCCCAGTCGAAGTCGTCATAACATTCGTAATGGTCAACTTTCCGCAAATCCCAATTTACGCCGGAACCGCGCAACATAGGGCCGGATAGTCCCCAGTTAATCGCTTCTTCGCGAGAAATAGTACCCAGGCCTTCAATCCGGCGGCGGAAGATTGGATTGTTGGTAATTAAACGTTCGTACTCGTCAATTTTGGGAATGAAGTAATCGCAGAAATCTTCGCACTTATCTACCCAACCGTAGGGCAAATCTGCGGCGACTCCGCCAATGCGGAAATAGTTATTATTCACCATGCGATAACCTGTGGCTGCTTCCCACAAGTCTAGAATTGGTTCGCGATCGCGCATAGTATAGAAAAAAGGAGTTTGCGCGCCCACGTCCGCCAAAAACGGCCCTACCCACATCAAGTGGTTAGCAATCCGGTTCAACTCCAGCATAATTACCCGAATATAACTAGCCCGTTTCGGGACAGCAATATTTGCCAACTTTTCCGGTGCATTCACTGTCACCGCTTCGTTAAACATCCCCGCAGCGTAGTCCCAGCGGCTCACGTAGGGCACGTACATCACGTTGGTGCGATTTTCGGCAATTTTTTCCATCCCCCGGTGCAGATAGCCCAAAACAGGCTCGCAGTCCACCACATCTTCCCCGTCCAGGGTGACAATTAACCGGAGTACCCCGTGCATGGATGGGTGGTGCGGCCCCATGTTGAGCACCATCGGTTCGGTTCTAGTCTCAATTCTTGACATAATTAAATGAATTAATGATTACTGACTATTGTTGATTTTTGTTTCGCTTTATAGATTATGAAGGATATCGAGCTCTCTGAGAAGGATACCCCTGGATCAGATGTCAGTATTGACACCTATCACGTTCCAGTTTTGGGTCAAGAATTAATTGCGGGTTTGGCTGTGCGTCCAGGCGGACACTATTTGGATGCGACACTTGGGGGCGGCGGACACACGAGTTTGATTTTAGCGGCGGCGCCAGATGTTACAGTGGTGGCGATCGACCGCGATGAACAAGCCATCCGTTTTTGCCAAGCCCGATTTGCCAACTCTCCCGTTGAGTTTTGGCACGGCAACTTTGCTGAATATCAGTCCCCAGAGGCCGAATTTGATGGTATCATAGCAGACTTGGGCGTCAGCTCTGCTCAGTTCGATACACCGGAACGAGGATTTAGTTTTCGCCACCCAGCTCAACTAGATATGCGTATGAACCAGCAGCAATCTTTGACGGCAGAAGAGATTATCAACCACTGGGAAGAAGTTAAACTAGCAGATATTATTTACAAGTACGGCGAGGAGCGACTGTCGCGGCGCATCGCAAGGCGGATTGTGCAAGGGCGTCCTTTTCAAACTACAACAGAACTTGCAGGCGCGATCGCCTCCAGCTTCCCCCCCAAGCAGCGCAACGGCAGAATCCATCCGGCCACCCGTACTTTCCAAGCTTTAAGGATAGCTGTCAACTCCGAACTCGCTTCTTTAGAAACTTTCCTCAACCAAGCCCCAAGGTGGTTAAAACCCGGTGGGAGAATCGGAATCATTACATTTCACAGTCTCGAAGACCGACCAGTCAAGCACCAACTCAGAGGAACACCCAATTTGCAGGTACTGACAAAAAAGCCGATCGGGCCACAATCCGAAGAAGTCGCTAGAAATCCCCGCTCTCGTTCTGCTAAGCTCAGACTGGCAGAAAGAATAACTTGATTCGGCAGTAGTAATATGCTTGCTGCAAAAAGTTCAGAGATTGGGGAGACTTGCATGCAGCAATCAAGTACGATGCGGCAAAGATGTAGGGAATAGCGCCAACAACCCACCACTAACCCTCCGGGTACAGTGGGGCTTGAAATACAGCCAGTGTTGACCAGACTTAGGTAGCAATACCTGCGTTAGTAGTAAGTGTTAAAATTCACACCGAGGACAGTGCCGAGCTAGTTAAGAACTCTGCAATCAGAGCATTAATTAGCAGTTTTGAATGCTGGTGTGTTTAGAAAAGTACCGACTGCTAACAAGGTCATTGCTCGTATCACAGCGTGAAAGCTGACTCGGGAATTTTCCCTATTGAAGCGGCCTACCGAGGCGGGTTACAGTATCGAAAGCCTCTCATCTGTGCGAACAGATGGTGCGAAAGGAATGCTCACCTTGAGGTAAAACGGGTTTCTTTAACTCAACTTGACGTAACTGATATGTTGCATATATCCAGCCCCCCTTTTCCTCCCGCCACCTTGCTGATTACAGCTATGGTGGGGGTTTTCAAGGGGGAAGAAAGATGAGTCGGGGAGATGGAAGCAAGCTGAAACTGATGGTAGTCGATGACGAACCCGACAACTTGGATTTATTGTACCGGACGTTTCGACGCGACTTTCAGGTTTACAAAGCAGATAGCGCCCTCAGCGCCCTGGAAGTTCTAGACGAACAGGGTGAGATGGCGGTGATTATATCTGACCAGCGGATGCCAGAAATGAATGGCACCGAGTTTTTGGGGAAAACAGTCGAGCGATTTCCCGATACGATTCGGATTCTGCTAACGGGATACACCGATGTTGAAGATTTGGTTGAGGCCATCAACTCAGGTCAAGTTTTCAAATACATCACCAAACCGTGGAATCCAGAAGAACTCAAATTGGTGATCAATCAAGCCTCAGATACTTACAAATACTACAAGCAGCGCAGCGTTGCATTGCGCCGCGCTTTACGCAAGGAATCTCTGTTCAATGAGGTAATGAGCGTCATTCGCGGGTCGCTAGATTACTCTAGTATGGTACAAACTATTGTTCAAACCGTAGGTCAAACTTTTGAGGCCAACTATTGTATGCTGCGGCCGGTAGAGAGCGATCGACTATTGCCGAGTACCTTCCCCTACCAAGCCCAAACCGACGATGCCAGTAGCTTTTCTTTTGATGAAAATTTGCTGGTTCAAGCTGTAGCCACCCGCCAAACTCAAGTGAACTCAAACAGTGGGGGGAATGGTAACTCGGTTGAGATTGCCGTGCCCCTGACTTACCAGCAAGAATTGCTGGCGGTACTGGCTTTGTCCCAGATTGGCGGCACTAACCCTTGGTCGGCAGAAGATATAGAGTTAATAGAAGGTGTAGCAGCTCAAGCTGCTCTCGCCCTGTCTCAAGCTAAGCTCTACCAGCGCACTCTGGATTTAGCCAAGCAGATGCAAAACGAGTTGGAAGTGGCTCGCCAAATCCAAACAAACTTGTTGCGCCAAAGTTGGCCGGATTTTGAAACTGTCAGAGTGCAAGCTTGCTGCTATCCCGCGCGGGAAGTTGGTGGCGACTTTTTTGAAGTCTACGTCCACTCCCAAGGAGATATTTGGATAGCGGTGGGAGATGTTTCGGGTAAGGGAGTTCCGGCTGCTCTATTTATGGCGAGCGCGATTTCGGTGATGAGGCGGGAACTTTCCCAAGAAGTTTCTCCAGAACCCGCTCAAGTTATGCAGAACATGAATAGCAGTATGTCTGACGACCTGATCGGGAACAACCATTTTATTACAATGGTTGTAGCTCGTTACACTCCGTCAACGGGACACCTCGCCTTTGCTAATGCCGGTCACATTTACCCGATTGTTTGGTCTCACTCGGAGGTGAAAGCTCAAGCCGCTAGCGGTAAAACGCCAGCCGAGCCGAATTTCCTGAAAGCTCGTGGCATTCCCTTGGGGATACTACCAGTTTGGAGAGGCAAAGCAGGTACGATCGAATTAAAGTCAGGAGATGTATTTCTGCTGACGAGTGACGGAATTACTGAAGCTAGCGTGACCACTGAAGCGGTCGCAGGGGGTGTACCAACCCGTTCTATGCTACAACAAGAAGGGCTTTGGCAACTATTGATTCAGGAACCTGGTTCTTTCAACTTGGACAATTTGTTGGCTCACATCCGAGCCGATAATCCCGTTCAGGAAGACGACCAAACCATACTCTCTCTGGAGGTTCTTTGAATCTGTCAGCGACTCCCGACCCATAGTCGGGGGTGAGAGCCGAAAAAACTTAAGCCCTGCTGGTTGACGGTTCACAGAGTAGTCCTGCAAAGGACGGCGTTATCGTCAACAGTAAAAAACCTAGCCGGCGATGGCGCAGCTAGTTTCCTGAATCGCTTTCCTGGGGGATTAAACACCTGTAAAAGGTTAAGGTAGAAGGCATTGGTCAGAAAAAACCAAAGCTTAAAAGCCAGGGATTGAAACAAAGATTTTTTATACCTCGCTGCTTGCAGTCTCGGTATAATTATCAATTGTTAATGGGCTTTAGACCCATAACTAAAGTTTTCAACTATACTCTTAACTTCTGCCTTCTACCGAATCATGAATGCCTGATTTTTCAACAGAAAAGGCTAGTATCCCCCAAGTAGCGACAAGTATTGAGGCCGAATCCATTCGGCGCGTCGTGTTTCATACCTGGTGTGAATACACAGGGTTTTCAAACTTACGGGATTTTTTTATGAATACTGAGCTTCATGTGCCAAGCGACTTGCGGTTTTTAACAATTGTTGAAAATTGGTTGCTGAGCAGTTTGGAAGTAGAGCTAGGAGAGCACGTCGATTGGCCGCGTCAGTCGAATCGTTTGCGCTTGGTGTTAGCAGAAGCCTATTCTAACGTGATCCGCCATGCTCACAAAGATCAACCCAATTTGCCCGTGTTAATTCGCTTGAATTTAAAAAATAGGGATATTGGTTTAGAAATTTGGGATTACGGTAAAGGTTACGAAATGGATACTTACAATCCCCCGAGGCCGGAAGCTAAACAGGAAAGCGGCTACGGCTGGCTGATTATGAGTAGACTTATGGATCGGGTGGACTACACTTTGCAAATAGACGGTCGCAACTGTCTAAAGTTGGAAGCGAGTTTGCCGGAAAAATCTTAATTAGTCGTTAGTCATTAGTCATTAGTCATTAATGATTGGCAATGCACTTTTAGACTCGCTTTGGCTGTCTGTCGCACGCGCTGCGGTGACAGCCAATTTTCCGTGCAGTAGCGTCAGCCCAAGGCGAGACTGTAAGATTGTAGGGGTAAAGTTCCGATCGCACAAATACCAAACAAACGGGATTTTTATACCGTGAGTGGCACTTCACCAAAGATTTGGATCAAAACCCGGTTTCTGCCTTATTCTGGCGATAAAAAGCCGATTAACCTGTCGATCGCACGACTTTAGCTATTACGTGCGATCGACAGGTCAAACCAAAATAGAGAATTTAAATCTGAAACAGCTTATTAAGCATCAAATTTTTTCTGTGACCGCAGACTTAGCAATTCTTGGGGAGAAGCTAACAGTTTGACGGTGACAGAAAGGATTTTTTGGTCAGAATTGAGCAAGAATAGCCATCCGACATTAACACCAAATGCGGAAGTTTGCACTCGACCGCTGACCTGAACTTCTACTTTGCCATCTTCTAAAATTTGGCTGACACCTTTCTGGGGTTCTAGCTGCATTCCTCGTGCTTCTTTTTTTAGATAAGTGGCGATCGAGATGCTGCCGATAATTGGATCTTCAAACGGCGCGTGCAGAACCCCGTCATCGGCAAATAAATTAGCCGTCGCTTCAAAATCGCCCGCGTTTAAAGTTTCAAAATATTGCACTATCCCTGGCATTGTGATGCCTGCAATCTTTATAGAGGTAGTTAAAATAGGTCGAGTTGTTGCGGTCATAAAACAAGTGATTTCAAATGAATGAGTATACTGTAATCATTCTCTTTGTCGCAGCAAATCCCTCAAAAGATATAAGTAGGGGTAGGAAAATAATTCTCCGAAAAAAGGAGGAATCGGGAACCGCAGAGCGTCGATCGCCGCTTTCAGAGCGATCGACCAACATCAATATTACTTTCAAAAAATGTAAGTGTAGCCAACCTGCAAACCCTGATACCATCAGTCATTTCCCATCCTTCAATTCTTGAATCTAAAATTTAAAATCTAAAATCTAAAATGATAGAAACCCAGACACCTAAAGGCATCTGGGTTTCTGGCTAAGTCTGTTTGACTGACCGAACCAGAATATTCTATTTACGCATCAAATTGAGCAATTCTTTAGGAGATGCCAACAAGTCGATCGCCACAAAGAAAATTTGACCTTGGGGATCGAGCAAAAACCGCCACGCGATGTTCATACCCACATTCGATCCGAACCAGGGAGTTTCGACTTTGCCAGTGACTTTCACTTGGCGGTAGCCATCTTCTGCGGGTTCCGATACGCCTCGCTCGGGCATCATTTTCAGTCCGACGCACTCTTCCCGCATATAGTTGAGGATAGCGTCGCGACCGACGATCGGCTTTTGGAAAGGTGGTTGCAGGGCACCTTCTTCAGCAAATAAACCGACGGCGGGGGTGAAGTCGAAGGCGTTCATGTAGTCGATGTAGTTGAGGACAGTCTGCTCACTGATACCCTCAATTTGGGTTTTCACCCGCTCTTCTGGAGCGGTGGGAGTGCTGCGGGGGGCCGAGCGTTTGCCGTACTCTTGGTTAAAAGCAGGGTCATAGCCCATGTTAACTACGGTATTCCGAAGTACGGTAATTTGCTGGCCTGGATCGAGTTTCTTGATGGTTTCGAGAACTGCGGTGGCTTCGGGAGACATTTGATAGCCAGCGGGGATCGGAGCGACAAGGCCCTGTTTCATCAACTGCCCCAACTCGTACCAGAAACCGAGTTTGGTGTTGACGCGCAAGGAAGTGTAAATCCGACCAATCGTTGTGTCGGCGTTGCTGGCTAGGTCAAACATGGTTTTGCTTTGAGCAGCAGGCGACATTTGCTTGATTTCGCTCAGAATGCCTTCGACAAGCGCCATGCTGGCTACTCCCGGTGCTGCTGCGGTAATGGAAACGCCCATTTCGGTGTAGGCATACCAGAGCAGTGCGAGTTGGTCTTCAACGCTGAGTTTGTAGAACGCTTCCGTGGTAGCCGGAACAACGCTAGCAATCTCGGTGTTGGAAAAAATAGATTGAGCTGATTGAATACTAACTGCCATGTGTATGCTGTGGGATTCGCTGTCGGTTTTACTTGCGTACTTGAATTAGCGAATCGAATTCTCCCTAAATTAAATTATGTAACATTTTTGACATTTTGGAGTTCAAATTTATAAATATAAAGATTGTCAAAGTATTATCAATACTGTCCCAAAAATACTCTTAAAGTTACTAGACTTATGGCACAAATTGTGCGGTGGTTTCTTACGTGATGAAAAAATCAATTAATAGCGATCGCATTAAGCAAAAAGCCATTGAGTTGGGCTTTCACAAAGTCGGTATCGCCTCAAAAGACACGGATTTCGATCTAGAAAAACAAAGATTGCAAGCTTGGCTGGACAAGGGTTATCAGGCGGATATGGCATGGATGGCAAACCCGAAACGGCAGGATATTCGATTAATAATGCCAGAGGTGCAGTCGTTAATATGTGTCGCCATCAACTACTACACACCTCACCAACGCCCCTCAAATCCCCCTTGTGAGGGGGGGGTCAAGGCAGGGATCGAATATGCTAAAATCTCTCGCTACGGTTGGGGGCGGGATTACCATAGAATTTTGCACAAAAAACTGAAGGTTTTGGCAAATTGGGTGCGATCGCAAGGCGAGGGAATTGAAGCGCGGTATTATGCTGATACCGGGCCGATTCAGGATAAAATGTGGGCGCAACGTGCCGGGATTGGCTGGATTGCCAAAAATGGTAATGTAATTTCGCGCGAATACGGTTCTTGGGTGTTTTTGGGAGAAATCTTGACTAATTTGGAGTTAGCGCCCGATGCACCCCATACGGAACATTGCGGTACTTGCACTCGCTGCATTGAGGCGTGTCCGACGGGGGCAATTACTGAGCCTTTTGTGGTGAATGCCGATCGATGTATAGCCTATCACACGATCGAGAATCGAGCCGAAAAATTGCCCGACGAAATTGGATCTAATTTACAAGGTTGGGTAGCAGGTTGCGACATTTGTCAGGATGTTTGCCCTTGGAATCAGCGATTTGCTAAACCAACTGATGTGCCAGAGTTTGAGCCTTATCCTGAAAACATAGCCCCGACACTTGCAGAATTAGCCGACATTTCCGACGAGGAATGGAATCGCAGATTTACAGCTTCGGCGCTGCGACGCATTAAACCCGAAATGCTGCGGCGAAATGCGAAAGCCAATCAAATTAACGATTAAAAGTTGAGATGTTCGCGCTCAGGGTGCTTAGGGGCACCTTACCCTATAGATAATAACCATAGGGTATGTACGCCTCGCCAAGCGTCAATACATTATGCAGTAAGTCATTCCCAATCTCAAATCTAAAATCTAAAATTGTATGCTTCCCCGTTCCTTATTTGCTATTGTCCAATGACCAAAGTAATTATTTTTGATTTTGACGGTACTTTAGCAGATACAATCGATATTCTTCTAAGCATCACCAACCGTTTGTCAGCAGAATTGGGCTTTAAGTCTGCGACCAAAGAGCAAATAGCTCAACTGAGCAATTTAACTTCTTGGCAACTCCTTCAGTATTCGGGCATTTCTATCTTCAAATTCCCACTGTTGATTAGAATGTTGAAAGCAGAGTTACGCAGCGAAATTCCCAACATTCAATTATTTCCTGGAATTAAAGAAGTTTTACAGGAGTTAAAAAAACTAGGATTTCAACTGGGCATTATCACATCTAATTCCCGAGAAAACGTCTTGGCATCGCTGGAAAAAAATGGTTTGCAAGACACTTTCACCTTTATTTACTCTGGGTCAACTTTTGGTAAACATAAAGTTATTAATAGCTGGTTAAAAAGAGAACATATAGATCCTAAACAAGTCGTTTATGTGGGAGATGAGATTAGAGATATAGAAGCTGCTAGAAAAACAGGAATTAAAGTAATGGCTGTAGCTTGGGGTTTTAATTCTCAGGAGGCTTTGGCTGCACACAATCCAGATTTTTTGATTAAACGCCCCCAGGAATTGATAGAGATTATGAGTAATTTGCGGGAAGTGTAAACTGAAATTGCCAAAAGTAAGACTCGTCGGTTGAAATCTATTCTAAACAAACTCTCGTTCCAGCAGAGAGGGACTCAAGAATAAAATGGGTATTAAAGCCTGATTTTTATCCGCCATATTCCCTAGTATCATCTCTGCGAATAAATTATGTTAATCTCCTTCGCTCCGTTTCAGTGCTGCTAAAACTGCTTGCTGGCTAACTGCTTGGTAGATTTTGCTAAAATGCTGCTTGAGTGCGTCAGATGCAGGGGAGGATTTGCTAGCGGTTCCTTTTCCGTCGGTTGCGATGGGAATTGGGCCTAAGATATCTAATACTGTTTCGCTGCTGGGCGGCGGTACAATAACTACTAAAGATGATTCTAGCTGTTGGTTATATTCCCAAAAGCGATCGACCTTTGGCACTTTAGAATTGGCTGTGGGGGAATTTTCGCCGGAGTTGAGTTGGGAATTTTCCTCTCCTTGCGTACCTCGTCTTTGACGAAGTGCTGTCAAAATTTGCTCTTTGGTTCGGCCCCGCAATTGAAAGAGTACGAAAGGGTCTTCGCTGAAGCGATCGCCCAATAAGTAGTATACTGCACTGATGTGTTTGCAAGGGTTTTTGGGGTCAGGACAGCTACAGCGCGATCGAATATCAGATAAGCTTAACGGAAATAGCGTTTTGCCTGCTGCTGCAAATACATCTTCAATATTGTGCGGCATTTCTCCTGCTAAGAGTTTAGCTGAAAAAACTGCTCTTTGCGACATATTTTCAATCACATAATCCCAATCTTCATCGCTTAACGTATCAAGTCCTAAAGAAACTTGATAGGGTTTTGGATCTGTTCCCTGAACTATGGCAATTACTTCTTGATTGGGAAATTTAATGCTGAGAACTTTACCTTCGCGCGCATACTGCCAGCCACGTTCTAAGCGCTTTTTGAAGCGGTAGGTATTGATTAAATCTAACCACTGTTGTGTCCACCATTCTCTGTCAATCATAAGCCCAAGGAAGAAGGAAGTTCGGCAACGGATTCTGTAACGGATGTAACGGATGTCAGGAAGAAGGAAGAAGGAAGAAAGCTTTAGTTATCTAGGAGAGTCAGAAACCGAGTCTTTTAGTAAAAAACTGGACTATAACCTTTAATCCTGGTAGAAAACCCGGTTTCTTTGGTCAGAGTGTGTAATTACTCTGATTTTTGACAACTAAAGTCCTCACTAGAAACCGAAGAAAATTCAACACATTATTCTTCTTCTGTTTCTATAATAGCATTGCGATCGAGGATTAGTAAATTGCGAAGTTGGTCTGTATCGAGTTCGGTGAGCCAGTTTTCGCCGGCGCTGACTACTTGTTCGGCTAGAGCTTTCTTACTTTCGATCATATCGTGTATTTTCTCCTCTAACGTACCCGTACAGACAAATTTGTGGACTTGCACGTTGCGAGTTTGACCGATGCGAAATACGCGGTCAGTTGCCTGATTTTCTACTGCGGGATTCCACCATCTGTCATAGTGGAAAACGTGGGTTGCTCTGGTTAAGTTCAAACCTGTGCCGCCTGCTTTTAAAGATAAAATCATAATCGGCGGGCCTTGGGGGTCGTGCTGGAAGCGATCGATCATTTCTTCCCGCTGCTGTTGCCGAATTCCTCCGTACAAGAACAAAACTTCTCGCCCTAAATGCTGTTCTAGATGCGGTTTCAGGAGTTTTCCCCATTCGGCAAATTGAGTAAAAATTAAAGCCCGATCGCCCTCAGCGAGCACCTCTTCTAACATTTCCACCAACCGCTGCAATTTCCCCGATTCCTGACTCTTAATCTCCAATTCTTTCGGCTTAGCTTCTGCTTTCACAAGAGCCGGATGGTTGCAAAGCTGCTTGAGTTTTACCAGCAAAGCCAGAATCATTCCCCGGCGCTGAATGCCTTCTGCTGATTCTAATTCCGCTATTGACTCTTCGACTATTTTCTGATATAATACCGCCTGTTGAGCCGCGAGGCCACAAAATACAGTCATCTCCTGTTTTTCGGGCAAATCTTGGATGATTTCTTTGTCAGTTTTCAGGCGGCGGAGGATGAAAGGCCGAACGAGCGATCGCAAAGTCTGCAATGATTCCCTATCTCCGTATTTCTCGATCGGAATTGCAAATCGGCGTTGAAAGAAATTGCGCGGCCCCAAATAGCCAGGATTGAGAAACTCCAAAATAGACCACAATTCTTGCAGTCTATTTTCCACCGGAGTTCCCGTCAGCGCAATTCTAAAAGATGCCTCGATTTGCCGCACCGCTTGCGACTGCTTCGCCTCGGAATTTTTAATATTTTGCGCTTCATCTAAAACCAATCCTTGCCATTTAATGCCTTGAAATTCCTTCGCATCGCGAAAAACCAGGGCGTAACTGGTAATTATTAAATCTTTTCCCTTAATTTCAGAGGCAAATGCTTTGCCTTTAGCGCGTTTGTCTCCGTGGTGAACTAACACTTTTAGCGTCGGGCCAAATTTCTTGACTTCGCGCTCCCAATTGCCCAATACCGATGTCGGACAAACCAGTAAGGTTGGCGCTTCTAGAGAATCTTGTTCCTGTAAGTGCACGAGGAAAGCAATTAGCTCGATGGTCTTGCCCAATCCCATATCGTCCGCGAGACAAGCACCCAAACCCCAGCGTTCTAAGAATGCTAACCAGCCTGCTCCTAGGGCTTGATAAGGTCGCAATTGTCCTCGGAAACTAGCCGGAGTTGCGATCGCACTTACCGCTTGATTATCGCTCAAAGTATTCAACAATTCCTGAAGTTGACCCGTGGCCTCAAAATTCACCACAGGCAATTTTTCGATCATCTGAGTATCGCCCGACGCCAAACGCAAAGCATCCTCCAAAGAAAGAGTCATTTGTTCTTTGCGGCTGGCAAAAAAAGTTTGAGCCGCTTTCACATCAGGCGCGCGCAACTCCACCCACTCGCCGTTAATTTCCACCAAAGGCGAATTCAACGCGGTCAATCTATCAAATTCTGCCTTAGAAATGCGCTGTCCGCCGATCGTCAATTCCCACTTAAAATTTAGCAGACTTTGCAATCCCAACCCGCCTTTTGCCGGAGTCACTTTCGGAGTTTCCGCTTGAATGCTCAAACCCAAACGGCTCGCCCAACCATCTGTCTTTGTCAAACTCGGCGGCAAAACTACGCCCAACCCGCTATCAGCAAACCGCCAAGCTACAGACTTAATAAACTCGTAAGCTTGCAGCGGATTTAATTGGCAAGATTGAGGCCGCTGTGCTTGCAAACTCGGTTCAATTAACGGATAAAGTTTCGAGGCTAAACCCAAGCCGCTAAGCAAAGTTTCTTGAGGCAATTCTATTGTCCGCCCTGCATAAGCCAAACGCTCGACAGAGTTGTTCCAAACAGTTGTCGCGTCCACCAAAAAGTCGGTTTCATCTGCTGCTTGCAAGCAATAATTTAAATTCCAGTTGGCTTTACCGGGCGCTGGCGGTATGAGTTGAAAGCAAGTGCGAAATTGACTTTGTTGAGATAATTGGTTTTGCAGCGGTGCAGTCCAAGCACTCAGCTTGGTTGCCAAGTTTTCCAATGCTGCTGTTTCTACTTGGACAATCCCAGATTCCTGCTGCAAAGCTTGCAGCCAGTCGCGCACAGGAGAAACTGCTTTGATGTCTAAAGTAGAGCTACCAGCCGATCGCACTTGACTATCTACAATACTACTCAAAAAGCCTAACACCAATTCCTCCGCCCCCATCGGCAAATCCACCGCTAAAGGCAATTGACTGCATTCTTCTTCCTTTTCCCCTCTTCCTTCTTCCTTCTTCCTTCTTCCTCCTTCCTTCTTCCTGACATCCGTTACATCCGTTACATCCGTTACATCCGTTACATCCGTTACAGAATCCGTTGCCGAACTTCCTTCTTCCTTCGATTGATATGTTCTGCAAGCCGTCGGCATTTGCTTGACAAAAGTGGCAAGGCGGAGTGTATCTGTAGAACTATCTAACAACGGTTGCCATTTGGCAATAGCAGAACCGTCGGACTGTTTCTCCAATCCCGGCAAAAATTTGCATCTTGCCAACAAATCCAAACTCCACCTAGCAATATGAGACCAAAAACGCAAATCTGAGCCGACAAAAGAGTCGGGTTCCGTACTGTTAAGCGGTAGTGATTGCAAGAAAACAAAAGCTGCTTGAGGGTTGAGACAAAAACCCTCGACTTGCCAGGGATAAAGGTAAATATCCTCGGTTTTAGCGGGTTCCTCAAGTGCTGCGGCTGAGTGCTGCGGCATCAGATTTGCGTTCGCTTCTGAGATTTGGGTGGGAAGTGCGATCGCCCGAATTTCCCTTTTAATTGAGGAGTTTGGGGCGGTAATTTCTGCGTTGGGAGTTTTGGACGATCTCCTAGTTTTTTTACTTTTTTCCGGTAGAGTTTCTGCGGTTTCCGGTAATTGCCAATCCAGTTTTCCCGACTGCCGCAAGGAATTTAGGAAAGTCTTAAATTCCGATTCGGTCATTGCTAAGGGATGCGGTAGATTTATCCCCGATTCTATGGTTTCAATTGCCCCTATTTTTCGCCAAGTTTCTCCCCAAATAAATAAGCAACTTTTTTCATTCTCTAGGAGCCAACTGCCGTGTAAAATAGCCATATTTTTTTAGCCTGATTTTATATTTAAGTGCGAGGTTGACTAGAGCATTTATATGGGATTTATGAAAAATTTATTTAAAACAAACCGAGGAAATTTTAAGCCAGATAGGAATTAGGTAGAACCTGTATATTTAGGTACTTATGGCACACCTTACGGCTTATTCCCTGACTTAGATAACTAAATCCCTGTTCCTTCTTCCTTCCAAGTCCCAATTCCCAAACGAAAATTCATCGTACCATCTATGGAAGGCGTTTGGCGGGCGATCGACCAGAGAACCGACCCCAGACTGCAAAAAATAATTATCGAGTATAAATGCTTACAATCGAGACACAGACAGTCGATCGCGAGGCGATTATCCCTGTCTTTTGGCGTCGGACTCTCAAACATCCTGTGGTAATGTTACGATCCCGACAGAGAAAGAATGTGGTAGATAAGGAAGCAGTGCTACATGGTAGAGATAGACAAGTCAATATCCTTCGATGGACGGGATATTAGACTGAAGATTGGTTTACTAGCGCCTCAAGCAGGCGGTGCAGTTTTGATTCAGTCGGGTGACACGGCGGTTTTGGTGACAGCGACTCGATCGCAGGGGAGAGAAGGAATTGATTTCCTGCCCTTGTTGGTGGATTACGAAGAGAGACTCTACGCTGGCGGTAAAATTCCCGGTGGATTTTTGCGGAGGGAAGGGCGTCCCCCAGAAAAAGTGACTTTGACTGGCCGTTTGATCGATCGACCGCTGCGTCCGCTATTTCCAAGCTGGCTGCGAGATGACATCCAAGTTGTAGCCACAACGGTTTCGATGGACGAACAAGTGCCACCGGACGTTTTGGCGGTGACGGGGGCTTCCGTAGCGATTCTGCTGGCGAAAATGCCGTTTTACGGGCCGATGGCCGCGGTACGAGTCGGTTTGGTAGGAGATGATTTCATCATCAACCCCACCTACAGCGAAATCAAAGAAGGCGAGTTGGATCTCGTGGTAGCTGGTTCTCCTGACGGAGTAATCATGGTAGAAGCCGGCGCCAACCAATTGCCGGAACAGGATATCATTGAGGCGATCGACTTCGGCTATGAAGCAGCCTGTGACTTGATTCAAGCCCAGCGCGAAATTATGGCGGAATTGGGCATCGATTTGGTGGTAGAGGAACGGCCATCGCAAGATTCGGCCCTGGAAACCTTCATTCGCGATCGCGCCCAAGAACCCATCCGCATCATTTTGTCAAGATTTGAAAAAGACAAAACAATACGGAATGCAGCATTGGACGAAGTTAAGGCAAATGAAGTCGAAGCTGCGATCGCCGAACTCCCGGAAGAGGACCCGGTAAAAGTAGCGGCCACCGCCAACAGCAAGGCGATCGGCAACGTTTTCAAAGACGTTACCAAAAAAATGATGCGGAAGCAGATCCTCGAAGATGGCATCCGCGTAGACGGTCGCAAGCTAGACGAGGTGCGACCCGTTTCTTGTCGCGTAGGCGTGCTGCCGTCGCGAGTACACGGCTGTGCGTTGTTTAATCGAGGCTTGACTCAAGTCTTGTCTGCAGCTACCCTGGGAACCCCAGGCGACGCCCAAGACTTAGGAGACGACTTGCACCCGCAGCAAGACAAACGCTACTTGCATCACTACAATTTCCCGCCGTTTTCGGTAGGAGAAACCAAGCCGATGCGATCGCCCGGACGCCGAGAAATCGGTCACGGAGCCCTCGCAGAACGCGCTTTACTGCCGGTTTTGCCATCCAAAGAAGATTTCCCCTACGTGATTCGCGTAGTTTCAGAAATCCTTTCTTCCGACGGTTCGACCTCAATGGGTTCAGTTTGCGCCTCAACGCTAGCATTAATGGATGCAGGCGTTCCCCTTTCCCAACCCGTCAGCGGCGCGGCAATGGGCTTAATTAAAGAAGGCGATGAAGTCCGAATTTTGACTGACATTCAGGCAATTGAAGACTTTTTAGGCGACATGGACTTCAAAGTAGCCGGTACCGACACCGGGATTACTGCTTTGCAGATGGACATGAAAATCAAAGGTTTACCCTTAGATGTGATTGCTACCGCCATCCGCCAAGCCAAACCAGCCAGACTGCACATTTTAGAAAGAATGCTGGCAACCATCGACACTCCCCGCAAGGAAATGTCGCCGTTTGCACCACGTTTGCTAACCCTGAAAATCGATCCAGAATTTATCGGTTTGGTAATTGGGCCTGGTGGCAAAACGATCAAAGCCATCACCGAAGAAACCGGTGTCAAAATTGACATCGAAGACGACGGAACCGTGACAATTGCTGGCAACGACAGCGAAAAAGCTCAGCGGGCTTACAACATTGTCCAAGGCATGACGCGCAAGTTGAATGCAGGAGACGTGTATGTCGGCCGCGTAACTCGAATTATTCCGATCGGCGCTTTTGTGGAAATTTTGCCCGGAAAAGAAGGAATGATTCACATTTCCCAGTTAGCGGACTACCGCGTTGGAAAAGTGGAAGACGAGTTAGCTGTGAACGATGAAGTGATTGTCAAAGTGCGAGAAATTGACAATAAAGGTCGAATTAATTTGACCCGCTTGAATATTCATCCCGACGAAGCGGTAGCCGCCCGCGAAGCGCTGAATAAATAGTTTACGGTTGGTAATTGGTAATTACTTGTAGAGTAATTGCTAATTGCTAATTGCTAACTGGTGATTAGTAATTGCTAATTGCTAATTGAGATTAAATCTGATTGTTTCAGATTGATTTGGGAGTAGGTGCGCGACAGCGACAGATCGACAAAAGTGCGATCGGCTGTAGAAGTTAATAAAGTCGCGCACTTTACCCTCGGCGGTTGCTATAAATAAACTTTCAAATTATTCATCTCTCTCCCCTCTTTCTCAGCGCCCTCTGCGCCCTCTGCGGTTAAATCACTCATAAATATTAAAAAAAACAAACTATCCAGAAACCAGACTTATTTAAAAAGCCTGGTTTCTCAAAGAAGCTCAAATCAAATCACAGCAATGCAGTCAATTTCAACTAACACATCTTTCGGCAAACGCGAAACCTCCACACAAGCGCGCGCCGGTGCTGTTTCCGCATCAAAATATTTCGCATAAACCGCATTCACAGCGGCAAAATCATTCATATCTTTGAGGAAAACCGTAGTTTTTACGACATCCAACCAAGTAGCGCCGGCTTCTGTGAGAATGGCTTCGAGATTTGCCATAACTTGTTCGGTTTGTTTTGCCACGTCGTCGGTGTAGACAATATCGTTTAGTCTAATGTCGATCGCAATTTGGCCAGCTACAAACAGCATAGTGCCCGTAGCGGCAATGGCTTGATTGTAAGGGCCCACGGGTGCGGGTGCTTTGTCAGTACGAATAATTTTGCGCGTCATAGATATTACTGTTTGGGATAATTTTTCCAAAGTTTCGGGCTGGTAGATTTCTGCGTCAGAGGTTTCTGGCTCGTAGATTTCTCCATCGGGCATTATAGCACCAGTTAAGTCGGCATTTTCAATATTCCAGCCATAGGTTATTGCGTCAGTTAAGTCGGTTCTTTTCAAGTTAGCTCTACTTAAATCTGCTCTACTTAAATTTGCTCCTCGTAGATTAGCTCTTTCTAGATTCGATCCTTGCAAACAAGCTTTTTTAAGGTTAGCTTTTGCCAAGTTTGCCACACTTAAATCTACATTTATCAACTTCATTCCTGACAAATTCTTTTCGGGCAATTTGACTGCCCTAAGTTTAGAACCGTTGATATTTTTTGCCTCTAAGAGTTTTACACCACTTAAAATTGCAGAAGTTAAATCTGCTTGAATTATGTTGGCTTCAGTCAGATTAGCGTTAGTCAAGTCCGCTCTATTTAAGTCTGCGTGAAACAAGGAGGCTCTACTTAAGTTAGTAGCGGTTAGATTTGCACCACTCAGATTTGCCTTGTCAAGATTAGCATTAGTCAAGTTGGAACTACTCAGATTTGCTTTACTCAAATTTGCACCGTTGAGTTCTGCTAAACTTAGATTAGCTGAATCACAACGTATTCCACTCATGTTTGCACTTGTCAAGGATGCCCGACTCAAATTAACAGCGTAAAAAATCGCATTTGTTAGGTTTGTGCCACTCAAATCAGCCCCAGTCAAATCAGCACTTTGTAGGTCTATCCCACTCAGGTCAGCACCTTTAAGGTCTACCCCACTTAACTTTGCATTCGGAAATTTACGTTCGCCTTTAGCGTATCTTTCTAAAAGTTCTTTAGCATCCATAAATCACCTCGATCGCCCTTCCGCTAAACCCCACTTTCCCAGCCTACCACCAAAACCGAAAGCGCGATCGAACATCTGCGTCAATCCGCGTTAATCCATTTTCATCTGCGGTTCGAGAAATTCCCTTTTTTAACCGCAGATACAGGCAGATAAACACAGATTGACGCAGATAAATTAGAGATTATCTGCGTCAATCCGCGTCAATCCATTTTCATCTGCGGTTAACAAATTACCTTTTTTAACCGCAGATAAACACAGATTTACACATTACACACCAACCGGGGCACCAACAACCTCACCTTTCAACATCCGAGAAGCAGCATCGAGCAATTGCTCCTCCAAATAAGGCTTAGTGAAATAACCTTTCGCGCCCAAACTGTAAGCCATTTGGCGGTGTCTGTCAGCACCGCGAGAAGTCAACATCGCGATCGGCAATTCACACAAAACGGCATCCTTCTGCATCCGAGAAAGTAGTTCCAAACCGTCCATTCTCGGCATTTCAATATCGCAGAAAACGATATCGCAAGGCAGACCAGATTTCATCTTTTCCCAAGCTTCCTTACCGTCGCGAGCTTCTTCCACACGATAGCCAGACTTCTCGAAAGTAATCGACAAGAGCGATCGCACCGTAATCGAGTCATCGACAATCAGCACAGTCGGCTCAGTCTTCTCGATTTCCGCCTCCGCAGCAGCCCGATCGCCCTCATCCCAAAGCGTACCGCCAGTGTCCTTCCGCAGCCTTCCCGTAGCCAAATCGATCAGCTCCAGAACGTCCGCAATCGCCACGATCCGACCGTCCCCGAGCACGGTGGCCCCAGCAATCCCGATCGGCTTCGGCACCGGCCCTTCCAACGGCTTGATCACAATTTCCTGTTCCGTCGAAACCTGATCCACCTGCACCGCCAAGAAATTGCCAGCAGACCGCAGCACGATCACCGAAATCATGTCATCGTCAGTATTAAACCCGTAAACACTGCCCCGACCCAAATGGCGGCTGTAAGCCAGCAGATCCCGCAGCGGCCGGAACGGCAAGCTTTGACCCCGCCACTCAATGCAAGGCAAACCATCCGCCCCCGTCGTCACCTGATCGCGAGGCACATCGATCATATCCTCGACCCCATCCATCGGGAAAGCAATGCGAGCGCGATCGCTAATGCAAGTCAGAGCCTTAGAAATACTCAACACCAGAGGCAAACGGATGGTAAACACAGTCCCCTTGCCGATGGTTGAATCGATCGACACAGTGCCCCGAATTTCCTGCAACGAAGTCTGCACAACATTCATACCGACCCCCCGGCCGGCGTACTCCGTCGCCTGTTCCTGAGTGCTGAAACCCGGCATAAACAGCAAATCGTAAACTTCCGAGCGAGACATCCTCTGAGCCTGAGCCGCCGTCAGCATACCCTGCTTAATCGCCTTCGCCTTCACCCGTTGCGGGTCAATCCCCGCCCCGTCATCAGAAACCGAAACCACGGTTTGGTTCCCTTGGTGGAAAGCGCGAATCGTAATCCTGCCGACAGCAGGCTTCCCAGCCGCCAGACGCACCTCCGGCGGTTCGATCCCGTGAGTAATCGCATTGTTCACCAAATGAGTCATCGGGTCATATAGCTGATCCACAATCATCTTGTCGATCAAAATATCCTTACCCTCAACCTGCAACTGAGCCTGCTTGCCGCACTTAATCGCGATTTCCCGCACTGCCCGGAACAGCCTGTCCGTCGTCTCCGCAAACGGCTTCATCCGGGCGCGAGTCAAACCTTCTTGCAGTTGAGTAGTAACTTGTCGCAGTTGGCGAGTCACCTGATCCGCCTCATCCACCAAAAACTCAATGTCCGCCGCCGACTCCCGCACCCGCACGATCAGCTCAATAATCTCTTGAGCCAAACTGTGGAAAGGAGTAAACCTGTCCATTTCCTCCGGTCTCCAGGCACTTTCCCGGGTGTGGGCCGAATCCTCAGAGCGCCAGGCTGATCGGTGTCCCTGCCGGTTTGCCAGCAAAGCAATCTCCAAAAGACTCCGCTCGTAGAAATCCTGAGTCCGCTGGCTCACATCGCTCAGCAGCGCAACCTGGTGCAGCAAATTGTCCAAAAACTGCCGCATCCGTTCTTGGTCTTGCTCCAAACTGTTGCGGTTTACCACCAGTTCCCCCATCAAATTGCTGAGGTTGTCCAGTTGCTTGACCGGCACCCGCATCGTCTGGTCGCCGAACCCGCCCGCGCGGGCATTCCGCCTGGGTCTGTTGAGCGCCGACTGCCCCATATTGCCTTCCCCTTGGCGGCCGCTGTCCTTTGGATCTTCCAGCAGTTTTTCCAAATCGCCAAATTCGTCGTCGCTCTCATCGGCAGCAGTGCGCGGAGCTTTACTAGCAGTGGTCGCCGGTAGCCCGTGAATTTCCGGCATAGTTGCGCTCTCGCTAAGGAGTTCTTCGAGATCCGAGAAAACTTCTGTATTTACCGGACTCTGATTTGTGCTTCCAGAAGCTGCTATGACAGCTCCAGCACCCCCTGCAATTAACAGTGCTTCTAAATCGTCAAAATTGCCTTCGGCATCCTCATCGCCTGATTCGCCCTCGGCAAAAAAGTCTGCCAGCGACCCCTCTTCCAACTCCGAGGAATCGGCCTCGCCCGACTCGTCCTCAGCGTCCCAAAAGCCCGTCGTCAGTTCCGAAGTCACCAGAACCTCAGCATCGATCGAATCCAACAAATCATCAAAACCCTCCAACTCTTCGTTGTTGAGAGTAGCCCCGGTTTCCATCGCCGAGAGCAAGTCAGCATCGCCCTCAAACATACCATCGAGAGATTCTGCTGGCAGTGGCTCTAAATCCGCACTTAAAAAATCCGTTTCCAGGGCATTAAACAAATCATCTTCGCCCTCAGACTCCCCGGCGGCATCTGTTGCGGCTCGATCGAACAAATCCGCACTCGCCTCGTCGAACAAACCATCGGCAGGTTGGGCAGACAACTCCTTCACATCCGCAGCGCCGTCATCTGGCGCCGATCCAGCATCGCCTGGGTGCACCATGCCTTCCCCAAACATATCCTCCAAGAAATCGAAAGCTGCGCCCTCATCAGATTCGACATTGGAAATTTCCGACTCAGGACGATCGTCGGACAAAGCCCCAAGTTCAACCTCTGCCGAATTTGTCAAGTCTTGGTCGGAAACAGCCGCACCATTGTTCTCGAACAAACTCCCCAAATCGCCCTCCTCAACTCCCACATCCGCACTCAGCAATTCTGAATCCCCATCCTTCAGCCAAGCCCCACGGGCTTGCCCCGAAGCTTCTCCGTCATACTCAGTACCCGTAGGTACAGAACCGAAAAGCTCAGCCAAATCGGCAGCTTCTCGGGAGGTAGCCACTCCTTGCCGATCCCGCACAGTCTGTTCATCCTCAGAAATCGCGTCTGAGGTCATATCCCCAAACAGCGCATCTAAATCCGTATCGTCCAGCTCCAGGTTGAGCGATTGCACAGACTCGTCTTCCATGCCGAAAGCATCTTCTAGCCAGTTTTCATCTGCAGAGATATCTAAATCAGAATTTGATGTCATGTTAAGAACGTTGCCCATTTCCTCATTTTGTGCGGTGCCTGCAGCTTGATCTCGATCGCCCCCGTTCTCCCCACCTTCGTCTTCTGAAGAAAGGAAATTAGAAGTAATCCCCATCAGCTCGCTCAAATCCGAATCCTCGCCAAGCTCAGAGAACAAATCAAAATCATCCATTTCAGGCAGAGCAAGCGCTTCGGCATCCGCTGAATCATTATTGCCCCCCCCTGCTGCAGGCTCCTTCGATTCTCCGTCTAAAGCCTCAGACTTCAGGGAATACTCCGAAGAGACTGCCGGCCCACCTGTTGCCTCAGATAAGCCTAAATCACCGAACAAGTTCTCGAAATCAGCATTGTCCGTACTACCAGCAGAAGTTTGGGCAGCCACTTCGTCCAAAAGCGTACCGAGAGCATCTTCGTCCCCTTGTCCCCTGGCTGGGGCCACCGTGTCCTCTCGCCGCTCCAAACCGCCCCTACCGTTACCCGTTTTAACCTGTTTGCGAGTTAACCGCTGGCTCGAACCCCCATTTTTCTGACCGGCAGCTAATGCCGATCCCTCTGCCTCTTCTCCAAACAGCAAATCCTCCCCAAACAAACTCGTCAGGTCATCAATCGGAGGCTTCGTGTTCGTTTCGGAACTTTCGGCATCGTATTCGTCAAACAACAAATCAGTAAAATCGCCGGAATTGTCATCGTCTGACCCCAGCATTCCCGCCGCCGATATCCCAGAAGACTGTGCATAGTCGAGGTCTTCTTCTTCTTCCCAAGCGCCGTCGAGCTCCGGGGACTCGCCGTCAAACAAGTCAGCTAAAGTGTTGAGTTCTGCCGCGCCCACTTCCGGGCCGGTGCGGGTCGAGCCTCTAAAAGCACCCGTCTCCATATCCGATTCTGCGAAGGCGGAATCCTCGTCGAACTGGGACGATCGAATGCCACTGTCATCGTTGCTGTCGCCGCTGTCGAGTTGGTCGAACAGCTCGTCTATACTCAGCCCAGAAATAGTCGGCAGCAACTTGTTCAATCCATCCGTGGCATCGCCCGATCCCACCAGATCCCAGGCCTCATCCTCAACAGAAACCACATTTGTCCCGGATTTACTCGGTTGAGCGAAGGCCAGCAAATCTTCAAAATCCGTTTCTGGAACCTGAACAGTCGGCTGCAGCGACAGAAGTTTTGCGCTTGGTGCGATCGACGATTCTAGACCAGAAATTACCAGTTCTTGCGCTTGTTTGATGTCTTTGATCACCGTTGGGGCTAAGGTGCGGTAGGTATTTTCTGGGTTGGCGATCGCCTTGGATACAGCTTGGATCAATTCTATCCAGCAGGGCAGTTCAAATTCTTCCCCTGCCCTGAGCAAGTTCCGACAAATGTTCTTGAGTTGCCGCCTGCTTTCTGGCCCCTCGGGCTGTTTGAACTCTTGCAGGAGTTCGCGCATCCTCGCCGGCACGTCCGAGTCAAATACTAGCTGCAGCGCGCTGTCTTCTGTTGCTCTGGCATCAGGTGCGTAAACTGACCGCGAATCTGGAAAACTCCTTGATGAGGCAAACGTCCCCACTCCCACCCCCGCCATAACTTGTTCGGGTACTGGCATCGCGTAGCTATCGTCTGCATGGTATTCTCCGTGTCCGACGAGTCCCCCCAAGTGCCCGTTGAGCTCTTCAAATACTGGTTCTAATTCTCGAACCATTTGTTCTCCCAATTCTTCTGTCAGTCCAAAAGGCCCCGACAGTTGCTCTAACAGCCCTTGCAATGTGTCAAAAATTCGCAGAAAAAGGGACTCTAGCTGTTGGTCTACTTTAACGCTGCACTCTTTTAAAACTTTAAAACTATCTTCTAGTCGGTGAGCTGTTTGCTGAATGCTCGTCAGCCCCAGCATTGCTGCTCCTCCTTTGACAGAGTGAGCGGCCCTAAATACTTCGTTGACCAGTTCTGGGTCTTCGATCGTGGTTTGCAGATTCAGCAACCCTTGTTCGATCGTATTGAGGTGGTCTTTTGCCTCCTCAATAAAGTAGCCCATTATCCTCTGTTGTTGCTCCGGCAGCATAGTTTTATTCCTGATTTTAAGCGTTATTGTATTGGGTCTATGTTAGTAGTTCTAGAGAAGCTCTTTGTATATCTCGCCCCTTGCCAAGAGAATAATCTGACTGCGAGATATCGCAAATGTCCTGGCTATTTTTGTTTTCGATATGCCCTCACTTAAAAGATAGCGAATCTCCCGCACTTGTTCGGGTTTAAGTTTGCGCTTGACAGGTGGAAGGAAAGGAAAGCGGTTTTTTTCTATAGCATCGCGGGAGTTATCGGCGGGGGTTCCTTCCCAAAAATGGTCGGGATTGACACAACCGCGATCGTCGCAACTGTGACACGCAAAATAACCGGGTTTAACAGGCCTTCCCAGTTTGTGTTCCAGTACCAGCCTGTGAGCGTAGAAACTTTTTGTTTGGCCATTAATTTTAGTACCCTTAATGGCGTAACCATCACTTCTTTTAGCCAACGTACAAATCATGCAGCCGTTGGCCTGTATTTGGGCACGAATACCTGGAATTATTTCTTGGCCTCGCAGTTGTTTTTTAGGTTTCGGCGCCGATGTACTTCCTACATCTTTAATTCGTCCTTTCTTAAACCTGTATTGAGAATTTTCCAGTCGAGAACCTTCCCATAAATGGTTTGGATTAATGCAATTCCTAACATCGCAAGTATGGCAAGCAAAGTATTCCGGTCTAATCGGACGACCTAAAATATTTTCTAATACTAAACGGTGGACATTAAAAGTTTTCCATTCACCGTTAATGCGAAGTCTCTTGTTTGCATAGCCACTACTAGATTTAGCGAGAGTAGAGATAATACAGCCCGTCGGCTGAATTTCACCAAAAATGCAAGGAATTACCTCTACTATGTTATCGTCCATCTGTGCAACTCCTACTTTGTTTAGGTGTTGAATTAGCAGCCCCGCAGCGGTTTCAAGACTGCGAGGTTGCTTTTTCTCTGCCATCCTTGCCACACTAATGTGCTGGTAAATCAGCCGATAAAAAAGCATTAGACACTTAATTATTGTCTTTCTGCTGTTTCTACTCGGAATCTTTCCACCGATGTCAAAAGGTCGCGAGCAACGCCCACCAAGTTTTGCAAAGCACCGGAAACTCGCTGCGCTTCTTGGGATGTTTCCTGAGCAGTTAATTCCACCGCTTGCATCACACTGGCGACCGCGCGAGCTGTTTCGTTTTGCTCTACAGTGTCGGCAGTAATCGATCGCACTAACACGTCAATTCGGTTAGTTACTTGAATGATATCTTCAAGCGATCGCTTCGCCTGTTCTGCCAATCTTGTCCCCTCAATAACCTGCTGCGTCCCTTCTTCCATCGCCGTCATTACCGCGCCGGTTTCGCTTTGAATTTGCATCACGATCTGTTCGATTTCTTTCAAAGACTTAGCCGATCGGTCTGCCAATTGTCGCACCTCGTCTGCCACGATCGCAAAACCCCTGCCCGCTTCCCCAGCTCTCGCCGCCTCAATACTGGCGTTGAGGGCCAACAAATTCGTCCGGGAGGCGATCGTCGCAATTAAAGCCACAATCTTAGAAATTTCTTGAGAAGCTTCCGCCAACCTCTTGACTTTTCTCGTGGTTTCTGCTACGGTTTCTCGAATTTCCAAAATCCCGGCCACCGTCCGCTCCACAGCCTCGCCTCCTTTCAGAGCCGTTGCCGCCGCGCCCCGGGCCACTTCTTCCGCCTCTCTAGCGCTCTCTGCGACCCGCTGAATCGCATCGGTGAGGACTTGCACCGAATTGAGCGTTGCCGCCAGTTCCTCAGCTTGCCGGAGCGCGTCGGAAGACAAATCGCCCGCAAACTTAGCACTATCCGTAGCGCCTTTGCTGACCTCCCTAGCCGCCTGCTTCACCTGATGGACAATTTCGCGCAGATTTTGAATTGTCAAGTTAAACGAGTCAGCAACAGCACCCAAAACGTCTGCGGTCACTTCCGCAGTCACCGTCAAGTCACCCCGGGCCGCTCCTTCCACGTCGTCTAGCAAGCGAATCACTTGGCGCTGTAAGTCTTCTTTTGCCTGTTCCTGCTCGTCAGACTTGCGCCTGGTATCGCTAATCGTGGTTTGGATAACCTTCGCCATGTGGTTGAATTTAGCAGCCATTTTGCCAAATTCATCTTCCGAGTA
This sequence comes from Microcoleus sp. Pol17C6, assembly GCF_036701145.1. Lineage (NCBI taxonomy): Bacteria > Bacillati > Cyanobacteriota > Cyanophyceae > Oscillatoriales > Microcoleaceae > Microcoleus > Microcoleus sp. Pol17C6. The sequence continues at coordinate 12,810 of NZ_JAUBQH010000017.1, read as the reverse complement.
AACCGTAGCGCGAGCGTCCAAAGTTCCTTGAGATACTGCATCGAACTGAGCTTGCAAATTGTCCGACGACTTGCGTACCTGCTTGGCGATCAACTGGCCGATGCCCCAAGAAGTTAAAAAGCTGGTAAAGCCTGCGGCTGCGGTCATTACCCAGCCTGTTTGGCGCAGGTAAACGATCGCCTCGGGTTTGTCTTGCCGCAGAGCTTGATAGGAGGCAATGTTGGTGACGAAAGCCACAGCTACCAGAGAAACCAGTCCCGCCCCGATAGCCGTGTACAACTGTTTTGTAAACAAAGGGGCATTTTCCAAGAAAGCCAGTCCCCCCTGTTCTACTGTTACCGAAGTATCGACCGCTTCTGTTTCGGTGGGAGAAAAATTCGACACAGACGCATCAGCCGGGCCGCTTATGCTAAATATTTCGTCATCCCGAATTGCTGAGCCATCGCTGTTGTCAAAGTCCAGGCTGCTGCCGGTCGTTCCCATCATGCCACTGGTCGAGTTGCCGAAATTGGTGTTACCTCTAGTCAAGATCGAACTGGTGGCATCTTCTGAGATATCAAAGTCCGGCAAATTCCCCAAATCGTCAAATTCGTCAAATTCGTCTAAAAAGTCGCTGTGTTCTTGAGCGTTCCCAGTTTTTGACGACCAGGCGCTGTCGTTCTTGTCGGACGCCCCGAAAGCTGTCGCTTGTTCGTTTTCGTCGAAAGAGAAAGAATCGCTAAAAGCGTCGTCTTCAAAAGCATCTAACTCGAAGTTGTCTCTAGAGCTAAATGCTGGGGGTTCCGAGTCGCTGTAACCGTTGCTGTTGGCGGAAGAGCGATCGACTGAATTAAATTGTCCCCGGCTCGACCTTTGACTTTGAGAGTTAGGGACAGCACCTCCCATCAACAGCGTTTCGTCTTCCGCCAGCGAATAGTTTGATGAGTAGTCCGACCCGTTATTCGGCTGCTTGTTTTGAGGCCGAGAAGACCCGAAACCCGACGAGGGCATCGCCTCGGCAAACGGGTCTTCCTCTTCGGCCAGAGGTGCGTTATTACCGTAATTTTGGCCGCTCTGGGGCGGGGCTTGGAAATCGTAGTCGGAGTTCTCGTCGAATTCGTCTGGCAAATCGAGCCCAGCAAAAGGTTCGCCAAAATTGTCCGAGGGCCCGAGGGGGGAGTCTAGTTGGTTCGAGTCGAAGGAATTCCCGGTTTCTGAAGAGGCAAAACTTTGACCGTTGAGCATCTGAGTCGGAGCTTCTGAAAACGAATCTCCTGAGTAAGGTGCGCTTGAACCAGACACTTTGCTGCTAGACACGTCAGCAGCATCAAACCCTCCATCATCTAAGGCAAAAGGGTCTCCAAAGTCCGAGTCGGCAAACTCGTCTATGTCGTCTAGCGAGTCGGAGGTCTCAGCATAAGCTGCCATTCCGCCGCTGTCGCCACCAAACGGGTTAGAATGTGAGGCTAAATCTGGGACTGAGCCGACGCCATCGTCGTCTTCTGCTTCCCACCCCAAGCCACTCATGCCCAAGTCTGCCAAGTCCTCGTTTTCCAGGTCGTCTGAGGATTGACTTCTATAGGAAAGGGATGGGGAATTGCCTTGGAAAAGTCCCAAATCCGGGTCTTCTAACCCTTCATCAAGAGATAAGTCTGGGTAGAATTCTAATTCAGTTTCAGCAGACAAAGCCTCGAAATTTTCCGTTTGCAGCTCTCCAGATAAAAATTGGTCTGTGTAGGTAATTCCGTTGTGAGCGTGTTCCACCAAACTCGGGTCGTCACTCAGGCCTAGCACAACTGTGTACTGTTCCCGCGCCACCTCATACTGTTGCAGCCCGTAGCAGTAAATGTGTCCGCACAGCAGGCGAGCGCTGGGGTCTTCGGGAAAATCTTCTACTAATTGATAAACTAGGGCTGCGGCTTCTGAATAATTGCCATCCATGTAGGCCGCTTCTGCCCGTTGGTAGTCCTGCTGAAAGTTGGTACTTGTTGCCATTTGCCGCCCTCTTTGGATTTTAGATTTTAGATTTGAGATTTTTGATTTTTATCTTGAATTGAATGTTTAGATGCGCGCCTCAAGTCGTGTGACTGTTGATGGTTAGACCTCAATCGAAAATCGCAAATCGCAAATCTAAAATCGATTTCACGCTGCCCACCGCGCCGAGCGCAGAATTTTCACTTGATCTAGCAGTCGGAGCACTTTCTGAGCTGGTGCACCTAACATCCATTCTCCCCTCAGAAATGGAATCATGCCGTCTGGTGCATTGTTCTGAGAGTGCAGTTGCTCTACGTCGAGCCAGTCCATCCCCACAATTCGATCGACTGCCAGCCCCAAAATCGTGTCTTGGTCTTCCACAGCCACGATCGGGATTTCGGGTCTATCTGTGTTCAGAGGTGTTTGGTCTCCCAGAAATTGGCCGAGGTCTGCCACCCAAATCACTCGTCCTCTCATATTTAGCGTACCTAAAAGCAAAGAGGAAACGTTGGGGATCGGTGTCATTCGGTCTGGGGAAGGGGATAGTACCTCTCTAATCCCTGTCGCCGGCAGTGCGAACTCGTTCCCCGAAGGAACGTAGAACCGCAGGTGCAGCTCGCCTTCGGGAGTTTCTAGTTCTTGGAATTCCGGAGCCGGATCTACGCCTAGTCCTGGTAATATAAAGTCTGGGCTACCGCTAATCATAATTCTGACACCTGCATTTCTAGCAAATTGTTGAGGTTTCCCGCCAAGAAGAACTCGATGGAAACTTCGATGGTCGAAACTTGACACAGCCAAGCTTGACACAGCCCAGGGGTGAATGGCGCGACTTCCGGAGGTCCTTGGCAATAAATTTGCTCCGTCAATAATTGACTGCCATCCATAAATTCGCGCGACCAATGCTGACAAATTAGCTCAAATCGACTACGAACAATTAATTTGAAACCCCTAAAGCTTCACTTTGTACTCCCACCGCCGTCTCAATTGGTAAAACTCTGGGTAATTTCTGCGATGAATGCTAAACCGATACTCGGATTAGCGAGGAGTTGTTGACATGGCTGGTGTCGCGACAATCATGAACGGAGTCACTTAAGAGTGAGAATTGGACTCTCTGACTTTGTACAGAAATACCTAGCAATAAGTAGCTCTGTACATCAGTTTTTCGGAGCGGCTGCAAGTGGAGAACAAGTATATTATATTTGCACTTTGAGCGTGTTAGACCCACTTGGGCCTAGAAATTGAACAGAGTTTTACCGACGCCCTTATGCCAGCGCGCGGATTAATACATTCTAGTTTATGGTGCGATCGCCAATAGTACCCCCAGCTTTCTCTTTGTGGCGGCCGAGATTTGATTTAACCGCAGGTACAAAAAAGCTCCCATCAAGGCATGGGTGCAAAATTTATTTTTCTTCTAATTGGTCTTCTAGCGAGCGGTCTAATAATCTTTCCGAGAGATTGAGCCGAGGGTAGCCCGGGCCCACATATTTTTCTACCAGCATCAATAACTCGCTTTCACCAAAAGGTTTCGTGTAAAAGTCTGTAGCTCCAGCCATGCGGGCTTTAACGCGATCGATAAATCCGTCGATGCCCGTCAGCATCACGATCGGCGTCTGCCGGAAAGCGCTAGAACTACGCAGCATAGCGCAAATTTCGTAGCCGTCGAGTTCCGGCATGGCGATGTCACACAGAATTAAATCGGGTTTGAGTGGAAACACCAAACTCAGGGCTTGGAGGGGATTGCCGATCGTAGTAGCTTCGTAACCGTGTTCATTTAAAATTGACTCGACTGTTTTGCGAATAGTATTGTCGTCGTCAATACAGACAACTCTAGGAACCTTGGTTTCTGGGGACGACCATTCTTTTTTGTTGTTGGTGGGGGCAACAGAGGGTTCGTAAAATACTTGCACCAATCCCTGCTGCACAAAGGGGTAAATCGCCTTAGCGACAGTGAGCACGTCTCGGTTAAGGTAGCGCGCCATTTGGCGGATCGAAGTGTGCCCGTCGGCCCAGCGTCTGAGAGTATTAAAGGTATTGACAGGCAGCGCGACTCGCAGCTCGGAGGGGTCGGAAATCACCGGGCATTGGTTGGGCGACTGAATGTGAGGGTGAAACTGCTTCCACTGCTGCACCTGTTTGACAATCTTGGCCAGCAGCGAGCTAATTTCTAAGCTGGTCAATTGAGGAGCCAAAGCTGGGCCCATTTCAAAAGTGAAGGAACCCTGGTGGAGACTGAGTAAGTCAAATAGGGTTTCGTGGATCATGCTCTGGATGATGTTGCGCCCTTGAGCTGGGGTGAGAATGTGGTTTTCTAGCAGGGCCCATAGGTAGCCGTATTCTGGGGCATTGGTAGATGCCATATAGGGAACTTGGATTTTGTCGAGGGCGGTATCTGCTTTGTAGCGGCGCAGGTAGTCGCGCAAGCGAAACAAACTGCCCGCACTCTGGGTAGCGTAAATAATCTGACCGTTGAAGCAGAAGACATACCAGGATTGTCCTGCAAGGGAGCGCAGGGTAGGTTGAGTACCCGTGCTGCTGCCGGTGGAGGTGTAGGCCTCTACGAACAGTTCTCCGGTTCGCTGACCTAACTCAATCAATTGCAGGATGCTGCGGATGTCTATTTCACTCAAATTTCCCTGCATGCAGCTAAAGTATCCTCCTTAAAACCGTTGGCGTCTGAGCTCGGAAAGACTGTGTGCTGGCGAAAAGATTGACTTTTGTTTCCGTCAATAATTTACGCGCTGATGCCGATCTCACAATTGGGAATTGACGAAAGGGCGATACTTGCTGTCGCTCCTCGGCCGGGCTACCAGTCCACAAGCTGAAACCGCGAAACTCGCGGCATTCTCTAAGTGTAGAGTTTCACCTTGTATTCCCACGGCGTTGCCTAAACTCGTAGAATCCACACCGCACGATTGCACGGGTTCTTCGAGTGTGCAACGCTGGCATTCCCGACTGGTTCAAGTCTTCGATGGCTAAAGTTTTGAAGTTTTTGGCTGAGTATGCCGTCAGTTTATCCAACACATCTTGGCGTAGGTCAACTTCAAAATAGCGAGGATTCTCTGGTTTTACCGCTGCTACCAGCAGCAAGTGCCGAGCGAGGCCCGATGGCAACTTGAGGCTAGTCTGTTGGGTTGGATGAGTTGCGATCAAGGTTTTTTTGGGTTTGCCACAGCCCTAAAATCAGGTGCAGTCAAAATGAACCTTTGTTGGCAATTGTCAGGAAAACCCTCAGTGCCGATCGACCTTTTTGCTCGCCTGCAGCGAGCGTCATAGGCTCGCGTCATTACCCTATTCTAAGGCAGCGCGGCTCAAATCCCTAGTCCGCCGGAGGAGGGCGCCGGCTTGGGGGCAGCGAGGGCTTTTGTGGCGATCGACCCCTAACTAAGTTGTGAAATCAATAGAAAGTTTTTTATCGAAACGCCAGAGACCAGCCCTGGGCTAAGGACATGGGGATTTAGGCCTGGGGCTTAGTTGGTAGGGACTTTTAAGTCTCGTGAAACGATTGTGTTGCTAAAACCAGAGTGGTATAATCGGCACAGAGCAATTCGCCAGAGTAAGAATAATTTTCAAGCCATTGAAATATCCTAGAGGGCGAGCAACCCCGGTAACGCACTAATCCGATTAATTCGGAATAGTTAAAGGGCAAATAATTGCAGCATAGGTCACGTTCAACCTTAAAAATATGAAGGACTCAGCAAGTATGCGCTCCGGGATAAGTAAAGTTCTTTGAGTCAGTAGAGGGATATTTGAATGTCCCGTTGTCGTCTTAAAGGTGGGCAAGAATCCCCGGCTTTAGATGTGGGGAGGTTCAAGGACTGACCTTTTTCAGGTTTGGCCTATGGCAGTCTCCGCAGTGAGAGCTAGTCTTTAATCAAGCGGCATGGGTACTGCTGTCTCATTCCTCCAGACAACTGGCGGCGGCCGTACTTTATGGAAATTCTCCCGTGAGAACGTGCTATGCGTGAGTGCTGCTAAAGTTAGAAAAAAATGCTATCCCCCGATTGGGCAAACGATACCAAAAAGTAAGACTTAAGTGGCAAAAAGTTATCCTTACTTGCCTATACTTGTTTACTTTAGGTAAGTTGACTAAAAATCACACGCAGTGTTATCTTTAGTCAAGAACCTTTGGCTTAAGGGGGATAGCCTACTTATGTTGGAATTAGCCGTCTACCCAACAGCGTAGGAAGTAAACACCACTTATCTTTTAGGCCTTTAAGTAACTTAAAGTAAGTTGGGATAGGTTTTACGAAGCAGAGGACTATTAGTGTGCTGTATCTAGCGGAAGTACAAAAACAGAGAAGCGGCTTTGGTCTCGGTGGCGGTAAGGCTGAGCTGAAACTGCTAGCTTGTCAGCGAGGCGAACATAACTGGAGCGCCGTACCAGGCGATGACGCGATCCCAGTTGAGGAAGCTAATAAGTTTAACGACGGCACGCTGGTGCTGGTTGAGTTGAGCGCTAGCAAGCAAGTGCAGCGGATTCAGGAGGCGGCCCGCCAGTTGGTGAGCATTCTGCAAAATTTCTCGCGATTGCAGGATAAGTTTAAGGATAAGGAAGAGGAAATTGAACAGTGGAAGGCTTCTCTGACGTTTTCGAGTCAAGAACTCAATCGCCGGGAAATGGAAATGCAAGCCCGCGAAGAGCAGTTGGCTCAAATGGAAGAGGAGTTGGAGCGACTGGAGGCTCAGCGCTCAGAAATTGAAAATACTCGAGATGAAGCTAACCGACTGCGAGAAGAAGTCGATCGCAGTCGTGTGGAAATTGAGACGGCTTGGGAACAGTTGCGGGGCGAGCAGCAACGGGTGGCCCAGCAGCAGTCTGAGGTTCCGCAGGGGGCAGTAGTTGATGAGCAGCAGACCCAGAGGATTCAGGAGTTGATGCAGAAGCTGGGAGGGGCAATTGCTTCTGCCCAAGGGGTGCGGGAACAACTCAATCAGTCTTTTAGTGCCGTGGGCGCCCAACAGGCAATTCTGGATCAGCACTGGCAGCAGTTGGAGCAAAAACAAAGCATAGCTCAACAGCAACAAGAAGAGGTCGATCAACAAAATCAGAGCCTCCAAAACCGCTGGCAAGAGTGGTACCAATCTCAAGATGCTTTGGCCGGGGCTCGGGCGGAGCTTAAAGGGCAGCAAAGTACCCTCAGCGCTAAGCAGGACCAGGCTCAGTCCGTGTCTTTGCAGGTGCGGGCTGTTGAGGAGCTTTACCAGCAAGTTTCCAGGCTCGCATCTGCTTCGGGTGCTGCAGGTACGGAGCAGAAAGTAGATGTGTCAGCTTTGGAGAAGATGCCTGTTGATGAGTTACAGGGGCTGGTGCAACACCTGCAACAGGATTTGGAAAAGGTGTTCCGGTTTGTTAACGATCAAGAGGAAGAGTTGACTCTGCAGCGGGAGACAATCGAGGAACTGCAAGGGAAAATTCAAGCTGCTAGCGAGTACGATCGCATGGCTTTGGAAAATGAAATGGCAGATGAACTCGAAAGTTATCAGATGTTAAACGAAACTCTGGTGGGACAGCGCCTCCGGTTGCAGGAACGGGAAGATGTTTTAAAGCAGCATCAGGCGGTGCTGTGGCGGCGGCTGGGTACTGCTAATGCTCCAAAACAAGAGCGAGGAGATATTGATTTGGGACCGATTGTCGCACAGCTCAATACTCAGCGCCAGCAGCAAAGCCAAGAATTGCAAAGATTGGAAAACGAAATTCAGCAGGTGCGGGAAGGCATATCCCAAATTGAGGCAAATGTCAACCGCCAAAATGGGGAAAGTGAGGCGAAACGCTACGAACTCAAGCAGTTAGAGCAGAATTTGTTCAACCAGAAAGGTGCAGTGGCGCAACTCTGGGGCAGGCTGAATGTTTATCAAGAAATGTTGCAGCCGGTGCAGGACAATTTGAATGCGCTACGGCAAAAGCTGGAAGCGGTGGCGGGGGAACTCGATCGCGTGCAGCAGACAGGAGAGGAGCAAGATCGGGTAGTTTCCGAGTTGCGGCAAGTCCTTTCGGGTTTAATAACAGCTTAAAATTTAATATCTAAAATTATCGAAGGGTGTTCGACTCGACCGATCGCTCCTCCAGGAAATGGATCGGTTTGCGATCGGTTGGGCGCTACGATTAAGCTGGTTAGTTTTTCTACGCTTTCAAAACTGGGCGCCGAGGGCAATATTTGTTGCAGTAGTTGCCGCATTGCCCGTCGCTGCAAGGCCAGGGGTGCTTCCCGCAAAACCGGGCGATTTATCTTGACGGGAAGTTGAAAATTCACCTGCGGGGTGTCTGAAATTGGAGACATTGCTCGCTGTAGCAAGTCGCTGGCTGCAAGTTCGAGATATTCTACGTCGGCGCGGAGGAGTTCGGCTGTTTGAGCTAGCGCTTGTTGGGCTTTTGGGTTGAAATGAGTTTCCAAATAAGGCAATAATTCTGATCGAATGCGGTTGCGACTATATTGCAAGTCTTGATTTGTGGAATCTTCCCAAATTGGTAGTTTTTGCTCTTGACAAAATTGACCTGTTTGCGACCGAGTTATTTCGAGCAAGGGACGAACTAAATAGATTTTAGATTTTAGATTTTGGATTTTCGATTGGGAATTTTCATCCAGATTTTCCCATCTAAAATCGGCAGATATTTGGGAGTTGGGATTTTCGCCGGAATTCCCCAATCTAAAATCGGCAATCGGCAATCTAAAATCGAGCAGGGGCCGTTTCCAGGTGAGGGCAGAAAGTCCGTCCGCCCCACTGCCGCGAATCAGGTTGTAGAGAAGTGTTTCGGCGCGATCGCTGGCTGTGTGGCCTGTAACAATGTAGGGGTAGTTGTGGGCGATCGCAATTTCGGTTAAAGCTTGATATCGCCACTGTCTGGCCGCTGCTTCTGTTTTGGAAATCTCCGAGGCTGTTTCCAAATAGTAGGATATTCCCCAGTTTTTAGCTAATTGTTCTACATGATTGGCTGACGCTTGCGAGTCAGAACGCCAACGGTGATCGCAATGAGCAATCCCTAGATTCCACCCCCATTTGGGCTGCAAATCTAGCAGTAATTTAATTAAACACAGAGAATCTTGGCCGCCGGATACTGCTACTAGCAAGCGCTGATTTGATGGCAATATTTGTCGGTACAGCAGCGTCCTGTGAACTTGAGCGTGCAGGTGCGTCCAATTGGAAGATTCAGCCATGAGAGCAGTTTTTCATTAAGCAAAAAAAAGGAAGTTAGACAACGAGCCGTGTACGGAATTTAACCGATGGATTTTGAGCAAAGAAGGGGAAGCATCCCCCTCTCCCAATCTCTCAGTCTTTGCCTTCCTAGCTCCACATTCCTATACTTTGGGGGTCGCGGTCTGGATACCTAGAAATAGGAAAATGATTACTTATTTCTGTTGAGTCACATTGATTTAATGGCTCATCTATATCGGTTTGATTTGAGCTATCTACGGCGTAGTTTTGCACGGTGTCTGATCTTTCAGCAGCGGCAGGAAGGGCTTTTTGTTCTTTGATTGCAGGTTCGAGCGGAATAAACTCCAGACGCATTCTAAGTTTGCCTTTTGTCCAGTCCTTACCAGCACTTAATAGCTCGCAATCCAGACCGTCTGAAAATAATTTTTCGTCTACCAATTTTGCCTGCATAATTGCCATAAATTCGCTGACTTTAAATGTACATTGATACATCAAAGCGCTGGTAGGGGCAGACACAACATCGTCTTCTTTGGGAAATATTGGCGATTCGTCCATATTAATTGTCGTTATTTTAATGAAGGAAGTTCGGCAACGGATTTTGTAACGGATGCAACGGATGTAACGGATGTGAGGAAGACCGAAGCTATAAGAAGGAAGAAAGAAAGGTCTTCGGCGAAGCTGAGCGGGTAAAAAAAAGGGAAGAAGGAAGAGGGAGTTAATTATTAGAATCTCGCTGGTTGAGTAAGGTGGGAATTGCCCACCCTACAACCGGAGATGATATTAATCCCGATTCTTTGACTTATCCTGTTCTTCTCTGGCCCATTGGTGGATCGGGAATTAGAAAAACCAACCGTAGGAATGTAAACCTTTGCCTAACAGATTAACGCCTAGATAGCAAATCCAAACTACCACAAAACCTGTGGCTGCTAAAATTGCTGGGCGTCTTCCCTGCCAGCCACGAGTAATGCGGGCGTGCAGGTAGGCAGCAAATACCAACCAAGTAATTAGCGCCCAAGTTTCTTTCGGGTCCCAACTCCAGTACGATCCCCAAGCTTCGTTAGCCCAAACCGCACCGGCAATAATGCCAACTGTCAGTAAGGGGAATCCTAAACCGATGATTCGATAGCTAATGTTATCAAGAGTTTCTGCTAGATTCAATCGCTGGGGCGAGAGAAGTTCTGCGGTTTGAGTTGGGGAGGTTGATGCGGTTTGAACGGTGGCTAATTCGAGCACTGCGGTGGTGCCCAAACCGTTATTGTTGGAGTTGAAAGAGGGTTCGCTGAAAGCTAATGCGCTGTCGGCGCTGGTTTCTGCATTTTGAGGTTCGGGGTTTTGAGGGCGTTGGAGGCGGTAGTTGCTGTTGCGATTGCTGTTGGTGCCGAAGGAACTACCGGTGAGTTCGATTTTTTGGCCGCGGGTGACGATTAAAAAGGCGATCGCCAGTAGCGCTCCTACCATTAAAGTTGAGTAACTGAGCATCATGACGCTAACGTGCATCATCAGCCAGTTGGATTTGAGGGCGGGTACTAGGGGCTCTGCAGATTGCATGGTGGCGGGCAGAGTCAGGGCTGCAAAGGCGGATATTGCCATTGCTACGGGGGATGTGGCTACTCCTACTAAGCGGGAACGACTCATGTTTTCCGCGACTAGGTGGATGGCGGTGATTCCCCAAACTAGGAAAAATAGGGATTCGTAGAGATTGCTTAAGGGGAAGTAACCGGCTTCTATCCATCGAGAACCGAGTAAAGCGGCGATGGATAGGTTGGCGACGGCCATTCCTGCGGTTCCTAGCGCTGACAGGTAGGGAATGCCGGGGAATGCTGCGCCAACCCAGTAAATGAGCATTGTGGAGAACAAAACGGCAAAGGAGATGTTGTCCAGCCAGTTCTGGAGTACGACCAGATCCATAAAAATTACTCCGGTAGTGTTTTTACTTATTTTTGCTAACTAGATCGATCGTACTGGGGTTGGGCAGTTTTGGGTTTGGGATTTTGAATTTTTGTGGCAATTATGAGTGATTGGCGGTTGTTGAGATGCGGGCGGGCGATCGAGTTACCAAGGATTGCCAATCATTCTAAAAGCAGACCAATAATAAGGATGAGAGAAATTCTGACTCCCCACGTTTGCCAATTCCGGTGGTAACGGCAGATTGCCAACAGAAGTGTGCAGCATCCCCCCTTCAATTCGCACCTCTTGGCGCAACATCGCTAATTGCGCTTGCCGCAGTGCTTCTGCTTTAATCGGAGCAGTTTTTAACTGCCCGTAAAACTCCGCCATCAACCCCAAACTGCCCTCGTCGCTGACATACCAAAGAGTCGCCATAGCCGATTTAACTCCGGCTTGCACGGCTAACCCGCCAAAGCCCAACTCGGCCTCTCGATCGCCCACAGCAGTCCTGCAAGCACTCAAAACTAACATTTCAACTTGCGGGCTGTGCCATCCCATTTGTCGTAACTGATCCAAACGCAATTTAGTATCCCACAACTGAATAAAGGATTGGCTAGGGTCTCCCGATCGAAATTCCGCGTGAGTAGCCAAGTGAATCATCCCAAAAGGCTGCTGCTGGCGCTGCGATTTCAAATTGGCCAGGGTGAAAGCTTCATTCAAGAAAGACTTACCCGGCCACTGCTGCGGCGTGATTGTCGATACTTCTATTTCGACCGCAGGCAAAGGACTCATCTCTGGAAATTGCGACGCCCCCATTGCCAGAACTTGGGTATTTTTGAAATTGGCCGCGCTGGTATCTGTCAAACTCAGACTCGGCATCGCTCCAAGACTGTAACGCTCTACCAGAAAGCCTTTGCCGTCGTGCAGGGCGCCCATAGGTATCGATCGCAACCCTATATCTGAGATAAAAGATAAATTCTCAATGCCTTTGGCTTGCAGTTCTGCTTCGAGCGGCGCTACCATCCACTGGTAGAGTTGCTGAGCCAAGGGCAAATAACTTTTAGTGTTGCGCTTTACCGGATTAGTCAGTTCATCGCGAAATTTCCGAACAGCTTCCATTACCTGGGCGCGAGAGGTTCCAGGGATGCGCTGGCGAACGGGCACACCTTCCGGGGTAATCACCATCATTTCCAGTTCGTCAGAGGCTTGAATTTGCTGTTCTACACGCAAGATGGACGAACTGCTGTAGGGCCGATCGACTGTAGAACCCCTGGGTACAAAGCTGATATAAATGAGAGCTGGTTTGATGCCTGTGGCTTGTTGGACACTGCGAAGGGTATTTTGGGCATCTTCTAGGGTGGCGATCGCATTTGTTGATGGCAAATTTAGGTAATCGGCAAACTCCCTGGTAAATCTCTCCTCCACGGGAAAAATAACGGCATCGACGTTAGTTGGCAAATTGGAAGCGTCAAGATTCGCAGACGCGGGAGGTGAAATGCGCTGTTGCAAGGAATTAGATATCTGGTTTTGCTCTTGCAAGCTGGGAGAAAATAAACGATTTGTGCTGGGTGGCTGGTTGGCTGCGAGCTCCGGTGTCGGTATCGGTGCGAGATTTATGGGCGCAGCAGCAGGCGCAACCACTGGATTTTGAGTAATGGTCGGTGCTGGTGGCAAATTTGAGACTGGCGCTGGATTTTGAGTAATGGTCGGTGCTGGTGGCAAATTTGAGACTGGCGCTGGGTTTTGAGTAATGGTCGGTGCTGGTGGCAAATTTGAGACTGGCGCTGGGTTTTGAGTAATGGTCGGTGCTGGTGGCAA
>NZ_JAUBQH010000115.1:0-6597 GCF_036701145.1 Microcoleus sp. Pol17C6 | reverse complement strand
TTGGGGAAAAAGGAGGATAATAGATACGGGGGCCGGGGGGGGATCGGGGTCGTTGACCCCCCTCCCGGCCCCGTCGCTCGCTCGCAACAAAATCAAGGGATTAACACCGGGATTGGTGATACCCGGTACACTCCCCAAACAAATAACTTATGTGGTACACTTGCAATCCTCCAAAAGGAAGATAAGCGCATAGCTCCCCTGATGTCGAAATATGAAGGATTTAGCTTTTTGCATAGAATTTGTTGAGCATCATTCCTTCGTTCTTTCGGCACCAGGTTTTCGGATGCTTGAACTCTATGCCCCCTTGTATGAGACTCCGGGGACACAGATAACAACGATGCCACTCTCGTTGGTCAAAACGATTACCTACCATAGATTCTCCAAAAAGACTTTCGATTTTTGGCACTGTGTGGTTAGGCTGATGGCTCAATACATCGGCAAAGAAATTAAGGCTATGCTGCGAGTTTTGTTCGCAACTCATTTTTTCGCTCTGCTAGTCTATATTGTCTGGGTTCTAGACACGTTTAAATCTGCCGACACTGAACCGTGCAACATTGAGTCTAATCGCGACCCGCCAAAAATCTTTATTCCTATCCCAAAGATTGAATCTCATGGTTGTGCTCGCAGCGACCTAACCATCCGCTCGCTTATTTTTTAGCGGGGCGGTTCCACTCGTGTTTTAAGCTTTTTAATTCTACGTAAACGCCAAAAACCACTGCTATCAATTGGAACCTGACGCAGTGGTCTTTGGAATTCAGGCCGAAGGGGCCATCCACTTACCATGAATATTAACTCAGATAACGGACAAAGCACAAGCCGTGCACTTCTTCGTGCATCCAAAACCAGCCCTTGCCCCCACTGTGGTAAACCAGACTGGTGCTACTTCATCGGCGAACTTTCAGTATGTAACCGCGAACAGCCACCCGCTACGGGCTGGGAAGCAACATCGAAAGCCGATAAGGATGGCAAAATTTACTACGCTCCCATCCAACAGAAAAAATCTATCCGTCCCAAGCAAACTCGCTATTGGGAATATTTCACCCGCGACGGCTCCCCGCTTGTTCGCGTTGTACGTTTCGACGATGGGCAAGGTGGCAAACCTAACTGGACTCAACAAAGCTGGGGTAAGTGCAAAAGTTCTCGGCAGATTGGCTGGATAGGAGGGACGGAAGGAGTAGCGCGTGAAAATATCCCGGTTTATCGCTACGCAGAGGTCAAAAAAGCGATCGCAAATAACGAGCTTATTTTCATCGTTGAGGGAGAATCTTGCGCCGATATACTTTGGAGCTTGGGTTTGGCCGCTACCTGCAACATTGGTGGCTCTAGCAAGTGGCGAAACACTGACACAAGCGATTTAGAGGGCGCGACAGTCGTCATCGTCCCGGATCGCGATAAACCAGGAATCAAACACGCTGAGCTATTGCATCAAGAATTTCCCGGCGCGCTGTGGCTTTATCCTTTCCCTGAGTCTAAAGCCTGGGAAAACCTACCCGAAAGTAAGGGGCTAGACATTGCGGACTGGGTGGAACATCACAAGCTAACTGCTGAGGATATCAAAGCGGCGATCGGAGACAAGAAAACTTTTGAAGTTCCCCGGCAGGCGCAAAAAGTTGTTACTCATCCAAAATTTGAAGCCCCTAACCTCTCCGACCTAGCGACCAAAATTGACGAACTGCTCGACTCCGACTTAAGAAGGTCGCAGCTTCAAATTAAAATTTCAGAGCTGGCTCAGACTTACCGACTTACTCCGGCAGAAGTTCAGAAAATTTATCGCACTCGCGAGCAAGAGCTGGAACAAGAACTGGAGCAAGAAGATACAGCGGCCGAAGTTGCTCGTCTGCTCTCTGCCCAAAAATCACAGATTGAATTATCCGAAATTCTCCCCCCTGGGCTAGCGGCACCCATCGAAAAACTAGCGGCAAAACTCAATCTAAAAACTGAGTGCTACTTGGCGGCCCTTCTCACTCAAGTTTCAAGTCTATTTAAGGTCGGCTCAGAAGTTTTGCTCCGGCGCGATACTGACTACCGCTGCACCCCTAACTATTTCGCTGGCATCGTTGCTGAGTCATCTCAGAAAAAATCCCCCATCATGCGGGCAATGATAGACCGACCGATGCAATCCCTACGAGAGAAGGCTCGAAAGGAACACCAAAAAGCCGTCGCAGACTATGAGGAAGAATACAGACAGTGGAAAGCGGCTAAAGGGGAAAACAAGGGATTACCACCGAAAGAACCTCGACAAAGGGTCTACTGGTTTTCTAAGACCACAGGGGAGGGCATTTTGTATCAAGCCTCTGAGTTCCCTGACCAAGCTTTGATGTACCGCTGTGATGAGCTCGCGGGGTTGTTTAAGTCAGCCAACCAATACCGAGGGGGTAAGGGTAGTGATGATGAAGACTTGCTTGAGTTTTGGAACGGTACAGGCAGCACAGTTCTGCGGGCTTCTGGCACTAAAGCAGACATTGATGGGTTACTACTGAGCGTTTTTGGAACCATCCAGCCTGATGTACTAGCAGGGCTTCTTAAAGATTGCAGCGACTCTAACGGGAAGTTTGCTCGCTTTGACTTCGTGTTTCAGCCGTTAGCCGCGTCTAAGCTCTCAGAAGAGGATAGTGGCGGTCTTGATATCACACCGATGCTCAGTGCGCTGTACATGAAGATAGACGCTCTGCCAGCCTTAAAAATGGAGCTAAGCCCTGACGCTAAAAGACTTTTCACTGCTTTTTATAACGCAATGGAAGACAGACGGGTTACAGAACCCAAACAAGGTATTCGGGCGATGGTCGGCAAAATGCCTGAGAAAGTTGGCAAGATGGCCGCTATCATCCACGTTCTAACCTGTGCTTTCAACGGCGTGGATGTTAACCCCTTAATTCCTAAAACTGTAATGGAAGCAGCGATAAAGTTTGTCAAATTTAGCTCTGACCAAATTGCCAGCCTCTATGCTGAGTTTTCTGATCGCACTGCTTTAGCTCCCAACTTGGCAAAAATCATCTCGCTCGCAGAACGCAAGGGGGGGACAATTTCGCTTTACCAAATTAGGCAATCTTTTAACGGCAAAGAGCGGCCAGAGGTGCAGCGAGTTCGAGAGTGGCTTACTGAGCTGTCAAACTTGAAATACGGTGAGGTTACATCAGAAGGGCGAAAAATTACCTTTATTTTAAGTCCACAGTCCACATTGTCCACATTCGCCGAAAACCCATACACTGACAAGGTTTATCCTGTCCACATTCCTGAAAATACCAGTCCACAAAGTCCACAATCTCCCCTCCTAGAAACCTCAAAAGTGGACGAAAGTGGACTAAAAGTGGACTACTCAGTCCACATTGCTAAACCCTTATCTAGTAAGGCTTTAAAGCCTAATGTGGACAATGTGGACTTAATTTTGCCAGCTTCTAAAAATACTCAGCCTTTAATGATGAGCTGTACTACAGAAATCACCCCAGAAGATGCTCAAACACTTCAAGATATTGCTTTGGTTTGGTGGCCCGAATACTACCCTGCACAATTGCAAAACCTACTTACCCAGATGTACGGATGGAACGCGCCGGGGATTAAATATGATGTGGCTGTTATTGCTGAGTGGTTGGCAACACAAGACGAGCTGATTTGTGAGCGCATTACTGAACTCGTGCATCAGAAGACAGCATCCCTGACTTGATAAGGATGCGCTAGTGGGGGTGTGCCAATTGCTTGTGCCACTCCCGTCTAACGACTGTGCCAGTTTCTTAAAATTACTGTGCCAGTAAAGACTTTCGGCTCTAAGTCAGGATATGAACCTAACCTGATGTAACTCCAACGGGTTCAGGCTCTAGGCGGGAAAATATGCCAATCCCCGCCTAAACTTCTAGCGGGATTTTTTCGATGGCCGCTACAGCTTCAGCTAAAGTGGCAAAATTTCCGTTCGGCCGTCGGAAAAATAGCCGCCACGCCGTCCGCAAGGACACCAAAAACTCGTGTGTCACGCGCTTGACACTACTTAATATCACTGTTATAGTAAATGAAACGCCTGACACAAGCGATTCAACTATTATGCCTAACCCCAAAGGACACGAAGACTCAATCAAAGATTCTCGCTTTAAAGCTGCTTGGCAATCTGGCCCTACTCGCACTATTCGAGTTCCGATCACCCTGGCTGACGCTACTCTCGACTATGCTCGACAGCTCGATAAAGGTATCGAACCGCGTGACACAGCGGGTATTAGTACCGAAAAACTAACACCTGACGCGGCCATGATGTTGAGCAAGCTTCGAGCTAAGCGGAAAAAATCTAAGGTGGAAATAGCGGATATTGAGGCGCTCTTGGAACTACTAAACAAGAGCTGAGGTGACAAAACTTTACTCGCTACCCTTGACAAGGTGGCTCGAATGCTGCGATCGTAAGTAATTAAGGAAGATGTTGCGCGACCGACTAGCGATTCCACCCGCTAACCGAGTCACGACTTCCCCAAATCGTTCTCTTTCAACGTTTGGAGCTAAATTATCATGCCATATTCAGCCGATCGCTTTTCTGGGCGATCGCAACTCTTAACGGAGTTAGTGGGGTTTCGCCATGACTAAGCCCCTGGTCAGCTACCGCCGCATTGACCGCTTAAAAGCGATCGCATTTGAGCGCGGTTTCACTAATGAAGATGCAAAGCAGTTTGGAAAACTCAGCAAAACTGCTACATGGGAAGCGCTGCTAGAACTGTACCTCGTTGACGGTGAATCGCTTGACACAATGCTAGACAACACACTAGACGCTGTAGACAGGTCTGTAGACACTGTAGACCGTGAATCGCGTGACACAAGCGGATGGATTAATGATGGTTCGTCCCCGGTGTGTAGTTTTACTCCCCAAAATTCCCTCAGCTTTTTAGACTGGGTTGACTTTGCTCAACTCGTCGCATTTGTACTCGCATCGGCGGGGGTCTTTGTACTTGCTATGTCCATGTGGCGGCAGATTAACCCTCTGAATTTAATTCCTCCAGTCCGTGTAAACATTCAAATCGGAGCAAAATAATGGGAACAATGACACGACTCTTTGGCGGTGAAAGTAGTGATGCTATCAGCAGTAAATCTGACAAGCTGACCGCCCCTACTGATGCCAGCGTAATCACGCCGCTAAATCCTGGCGCATTTACCAGCATTCGTACTTCCCCTGTTGTTGATGCTCCTCGGTATTTTGATAAAGAGGAAGCTGACAAGCTTAAGGAGTTGGCGAAGGAAAAAACCGAGGGAGCTCGCTACGCAAAAAAAGCCTACAAGTCTCTCGGTCAGATTGAGGAAGCGGATGCCAAAGTTCACAAAGCGCACCGCAAATATGAAGGGGCGGTGGCGACCAATGAACTCACAAAGAAAAAGGCTGATGTTGGGCTGGCTAAGACTTTGCACGGCTTGCGCCCTGGATATGCCCGATTAGGTGTTGGCTTGGAGAAAGCTGAAAATCGTGCTGCTGAAAGGATTGAGGCTATTAAAGCCAAGCTTTTAGGAGGGACTGAGAAATGATTTTGAACGTTTTGCGACGGCTTACAAACTCAGATGCCCGATACTGGCACAACGGTTACTTTGTCCGGGTTTATGAGGATGCTGCTGGCTGGGGCTGGCAGATTTTTCGAGATAACAAATTCATTTACCGCGACGGGCAATTTATCGCGCTAATAGATGGTGGTCATTGTCCAACGGAGTTCGGCGCTCACGAATCCGCACAAGACTACATCAATAATATTTTGAGGAGGCACGAGCCATGATAAAGGCGATCGCACTCGGTGACAGTTTTTTACTGACTGCGATCGCCTCCAGTTTCCTTTGCTGGCTGGCATCGCTCCATCATTCTCTACTGCTGTTTGTGCAAGCGCTGTTCGCGCTCAAGTTGATTGTCAGTGCTAGCGCTTGGGTGCTGGATGATGCAATCATCGCAATCCTAAAAATCGACCTGCTGCAATTCAGATTCAGGCTGATTGCCAGCACAATCGGGGCTTTGGTCGGCGCGGGGGTGATGTTATGTCGCTCTTGAAAGTGTCAGTGCTCTCAATCTCCGGGCTTACCCTCTGGCTCGCTCCCCCGTTTATTTTTTCGCGCAAGGTTCCTCTGCATAATTTCTTGCAAGGTGTCGCCCTGGTGTCTGGCTTTGCCTGCTGCTTTGAAGGTCGGCGGTGTGCTCTGAAAGTGGCTAAAGCTGAGGAGTTTGAGGCTATGAAAGAGCGTGCCATTGATGCTGATGTCGCGGATGAACTTAGCACTTCCATTTACGTGGCTGAACAACAACGGCGCAAGGAAGCTGAGGCAATTTTGGCAGCTTCCGAGGAGGAAGTGGAAGCTAAACGGGAAGCGCTGGAAGCTATATACACCAGCGACTTACAGCCAGAAGCTTCCGCTACCGCTTCCGAACAGGATGCTAGTGATTTACAACTTTGGTGGAAAGTGGAAGCTGCACAGACAGAAGGGAAAACTACGACCTGGATTATAGAAAATATCTTGGGCAAGAAGGGGCGCAAATTCTCTGAAGGTAAAAAGCAGCTTGAGGAATTGTTTAATAAATTTGGGGAAAAAGGAGGATAATAGATACGGGGGCCGGGGGGGGATCGGGGTCGTTGACCCCCCTCCCGGCCCCGTCGC